>JAJPZL010000326.1 GCA_021204375.1 Bacteroides sp. | reverse complement strand
CTGCACAATTGCGAGAAATATGGCCCGACGATCCTTGTCTCGGAGATTTTGCTCTTTTCGGATATGGAATCAATAACCCATTCTGAACCTCACTGAAACTTAAATGTAATATTTCTTTAAAATAAACGTCAGTTTTTCGTTTTATTCCTGTAATCTCAACCCTCCATCTTTGCAACTGAAAAGAATGAGCAAAGATGAACAACGGTACTATTTTCAAAAAGTCACTTTCCTTCCTTATCCTCCTGTCGCTTACCTTATCTATTCAGGCTTCAGGTATCCGGGGAACCGTAATTGACAAAACAACCAAAGAACCTCTGATAGGAACCACGATACAGATAACAGGAACGAACCGGGGAAGCATTACCGATATAGACGGAAATTTTGAATTCAACGGACTTGCAAAAGGTAATTATACTCTGGAAGTAAAATATATCTCCTACCAGACTATTATACTTACCGATGTAGCAGTAACAGGAAGTACTCCCACCCTGTTATCCCTAGAAATGGAACCGGAAAATTTACAATTGGATGATGTAACGGTGGTAGCACAGATGAAACAGAATACGGAGGCGGCAATGATGATCGACCAGAAAACCAGTCTGGTGGTACAATCGGGTGTATTCGCCCAGCAAATAGCCCGTACCCAGGATAAGAATGCTTCAGAAGTTATATGCCGGGTACCCGGTATCTCGATCATTGAAGATAAGTTTGTAATGGTACGTGGCCTCTCCCAGCGTTATAACAATGTATGGATCAACAATGCGGCCGTCCCCAGTACAGAAGCCGACAGCAGGGCCTTTTCCTTCGACATGATTCCCTCTTCCCAATTAGATAACCTGGTAATTGTCAAATCACCTGTACCGGAATACCAGGCCGACTTTTCAGGAGGATTTATCAAGATACAGACCAAAGATATTCCGGAACGCAACTCTTTTTCCATACAGTACGGTATCGGTATCAATGACAATACACACTTTAAAGATTTCTATTACAGTAAAGGAAGTTCCACCGATTTCCTGGGATTTGATAACGGTCTCCGGAAAATGAGAGGAATTGTTCCCGAGAGAATAGATAATAACGATAAAGATGCCGTAACAGAAATAACGAAAAATGGTTTCAATAACGACTGGAAAATACGCAGTAAAAAACCACTTCCCGACCAGAAACTCAACCTCAGCTATAACCGTCACATAGAAATGGATAACGGCAGGGAATTTGCCATTCTTTCTGCTCTGAACTATAGCCTGACCAGTAAAACCATTACCGATATGGAGAATTCCCGTTTCGGACTCTATAATGTTACACAGGACATTCCTGAATACAACTATAAATATACGGACAATGTGTATAACACCCATGCACATTTAGGTGCCATGCTGAACTTCACCTTCCGTCCCAACAACCGGGATAAATATGAATTAAAGAATATATTTAACCAGATCGGACAGGACAGGTATACAGAACGGAACGGTTACCAGTACATCAGTGGTATGTACGTACAGGAGAAACATGAATATTACTACAACAGTCGTACCACTTATAGCGGACAAGTAGCCGGAACCTATAACCGGGAGAGGAGTAAATTCGATTGGGAAGCTGGCTACAGCTATGCCAACCGAAGGCAACCCGATCGCCGTATCTGCACCCAGGAAGAGAACGGCTTTGTAGGAGACGATTATTACGGAGAGATATATGTAGATCAGAACGATATAGAACGTTACTTTAACTCCTTAGATGAGCATATATTTTCACTGGGAGCCAATTACATGCGCGAAGTGAACTGGGGACATATTACCCTCACCTTCAAAGCCGGGGTATATGGAGAATACCACAACCGTGATTATAACAACCGTTTTTTACTACTTGTGGAACAGGAGCATACCCTCTGACTTTCTCTACCGGGATGTAGTAAATGAGATCCTTATCGAAGAGAACTACGGTTCGGATAAGCTTTATATTTACGAAGATACCGATAACCGTGACAGTTACAAAGGGAAAAACCGGCTGCTGGCCGGATATATCTCCGCTAACATTCCCCTGGATAAACTCAATATTTATACCGGTGTACGGTATGAGAATAACCAGATGACGCTAACCAACTACATTGCGATCAAAGAGTACACCACCCGTGACCAGAAATACAAAGATAGCTATCTCTATCCTTCGGTCAATATGAGTTACAACTTTACGGAGAACCAACTTATCCGCCTGGGATACGGAGCGTCCGTAAACCGCCCCGAGTTCCGGGAAGTAGCTCCCGCTGTCTATTATGATTTCGACCTGTTCAGTGCCGTCAAAGGGAATCAGGATCTGAAGACAGCCCGGATCCAGAATATAGACCTGCGTTATGAATGGTATCCCACACCCGGAGAAACAGTCAGTATAGCCCTTTTTTACAAGAACTTCCGGAATCCCATAGAGTGGACCTACCTGGATGCGGGAGGTAGTTATACTTATACTTTTGAAAACGCCCAAAGTACCGACAATTTCGGGGTAGAACTGGACATTAAAAAGAATCTTGCCTTTATCGGACTGAAAGACCTTACCTGGAGCTTTAACGGAGCACTGATCCAAAGTAAAGTAAAATTCAGTGAAGAGAGCCTGGAAAAAGGCAGTCCCATGCAGGGACAGTCACCTTACCTCATCAATATCGGACTTTTCTACCGTAACGACCGTGGCGACTAGAACATAGGACTTCTTTACAACCGTATCGGAAAATGTATCATGGGAGTAGGCCGGGTAGATGGCTCCGACGGAGGATCTATCAACAATGACATACCCGATGCTTACGAAATGCCACGGAATATGTTCGATATCAGCCTGAGTAAAAAGATAGGCAAATACATAGAAGTAAAAGCCTCCGTAAGAGATCTGCTGAACGAAGCAGTAGTATATCAACAATATCCACGCTTCTACGACAGCAACCAACAGTTGCAGGAACGAAGCCAGATAACCCGGAGATACAAACCCGGACGCAATTTCGGGATCAGTGTAGTACTAAACCTGTAAAACAGTATAATTAATCATTCTAATTAATTCAATAAGAGTATGAAAATTTTCAGAGTATTAAGTAT
>JAJPZL010000396.1 GCA_021204375.1 Bacteroides sp. | reverse complement strand
TATTATTACTGATTATAGGTGGTTGTTCACAGAAAGATATTCATAAAGGTGATGATTTTGTGGTGATCCAGAATAAATATGGTGTTGCACTGGGGTATTGTCCGGAGTCCGGAGTTACTATTCTGACAGAAGAAGGTCTCTATTTTAAAGATCTTAATAAGAATGGTGTGTTGGATCCTTATGAAGACTGGCGCCTCTCTCCGGGAGAACGTGCGCGCGATCTGGCTTCCCGTCTTTCTGTAGAGGAGATAGCGGGTTTAATGCTTTATAGCAATCATCAGGCTGTTCCTGCACAGGAAACGGGCTACCTGGCAGGTACTTATAATGGAAAAAGTTACAGGGAGAGTGGAGTGGAAGCATGGGATCTGACGGATGATCAAAAACGTTTTCTGAGGGAAGATCATGTTCGTCATATTCTTATTACTCAGGTGAAATCTCCTGAAGTTGCTGCACGCTGGAACAATAATATGCAGGCTTATCTGGAGGGAATCGGGTGGGGGATACCGGGAAATACCAGTTCGGATCCCCGTCACTCGTGGCAGTCGGCAAACAATGCGGAGTTCAATGTAGGAGGAAGTGGATATATCTCTGTATGGCCGGATGGCTTGGCCATGGCCGCCACTTTTGATCCGGCTGTTGTCAAACAATTTGGAGAAGTGGCTTCCAGAGAGTATAGAGCATTGGGCATTACCACAGCTCTCTCCGCAGATTGACCTGGGCAGTGATCCCCGTTGGTACCGGATCGGGATGACATTCGGAGAAGACCCCAGGCTGGCTACGGATATGGCACGTGCCTATATTGATGGTATGCAGACTTCTGAAGGGGAAAAAGAGATAGAAAACGGATGGGGATATGAAAGTGTAAATGCGATGGTAAAACACTGGCCGGGTGGAGGTACAGGTGAAGGGGGCCGGGATGCTCATTGGGCTTACGGTAAATTCGGTGTTTATCCGGGGGATAATTTCGAAATGCAACTGCGTCCATTTATATACGGTGCTTTCCGGCTGGATGGCCCTACGGCACAGGCTTCGGCTGTAATGCCTTATTATACAATCTCCTATGATCAGGCACCGGATGGTACCACTGTAGCCAAAGGATTTAGTCGCTATATGATAACTGCCCTGCTCCGTGGAAAATTTAAGTATCTTGGAGTGGTATGTACCGATTGGGGGATCACTGCCGACGAAGGAGAAACACCGGATATTTTTGCCGGGAAACCATGGGGAGTAGAAAAGCTCTCCGTAGAAGAGCGTCATTACCTGGCACTGATGGCAGGGGTGGATCAGTTTGGAGGCAATAATGATATGAAACCGATCTTGGCTGCTTACCTGATCGGTGAAAAAGAGTATGGAGAAGATTATATGCGTACCCGTTTTGAGACTTCTGCTATCCGGCTGCTCAAAAATATGTTTCAGGTAGGACTTTTTGAGAATCCTTATCTGGACCCGGGAGTGAGTGAAGAACTGGTCGGTAATCCGGAATTTATGCAATAAGGGTATGAAGCCCAACTAAGATCCGTCGTTTTACTGAAAAATAAAAATGTATTACCCTGGGAAAACAGCGGAAGATCTATATTCCGAAGATCTATTTTGCTTCGGTAAAGGATTGGTGGGGAGAAACTTCAGAGGCACGTACCGATTATCCGGTTAACATGGAGCTGGCAGAAAAGTATTTTGACCTGACGGATGATCCGGAAGAAGCTGAAGCAGCAGTGGTATTTATAACCAGTCCTGATAGTGATACAGGTGGTTATAGCATAGAGGATCGCTGGACGGGAGGAAATGGTTATATTCCCATAACTCTGCAATATAATACTTATAAAGCAGTTCATACCCGTACACATAGTATCGCTGCGGATAATCCGGTGGTTGATTCGCTTATTACCGATCGTTCTTACCGGGGAAAAGAGGTTACTCCTGCCAATACCCGGGACCTTACTACTATTCTGGATACCCGTACTGCTATGGACGAAAAACCGGTCATTGTCGTTGTAAATGCATCCAAACCTTTCGTTGTCAACGAGTTTGAAAGAGAGGTGGACGGCCTGCTGATCCGTTTTGGAGTATCTGACCAGGCTGTTCTTAATATCCTTACCGGAGCTTTTGAACCGACGGGCCTGTTGCCGGTACAATTTCCGGCTGATATGCAGACGGTAGAAGAGCAGGCAGAAGATGTTCCGCATGATATGGAGCCACACGTTGATTCCCAGGGAAACAGGTATGATTTTGGATTTGGTCTTAACTGGAGTTGAGTAATTGAAGATGAACGGACAGCCCGCTATAAAAGGTGAATTTTTGATATGCCGGAAGAGAATACTATTCATTCTTTTTATAACATTACCAGCTTTACCATTTTATTATACCGTGCTTTTTACTATTTTTGCAAAAAAATGTATTATCTTCTTTTGGGAAGTTGTTAAAAAAGCATTCATGCATATGAATAGGTACCCTCTTTTATTCCTCATTTTACTCCTTACTTTTACATTTTCTATCCAGGCACAGAATAGAAGTGCAGGTATTGATCTTTCTATCTGGAATAAAGTAGCGACCCAACCGGCAGAAGAGGGGCAGACTACCTGGTTGAATATCGGAGTTGGTAGCCGGATGAATCGTCTCCACGGTGTGGGCCTGAATGTCATATCCAGTGCGGTTAACCAGGATATGAAGGGTATTCAGCTCTCTGGATTTGCCAATATTGTGGGTGGAAGTATGCAGGGATTACAGGCATCCGCTGTAGCCAATATTAACGGGAACAACCTGGCTGGTGTCTCCGTATCGGGATTGGTAAATATCGCCGGGAACAGTAGCAGAGGAGTTACTCTATCGGGATTTGCCAATATTTCGGGAGATAATACCCGTGGAGTGGCTGCCGGCGGACTTCTGAATCTGGCTGGTGAAAGCTTTACCGGCATCCAGCTCAGTGGATTGGGTAATATTACAGGAGGGTCGGTAGTCGGATTGAGTATTTCCGGGCTTTTGAATGTGAACGGACAGAATTTTCATGGAGCCCAATTGGCAGGCCTTCTCAATATAAGTGCTTATAAACTTCGGGGGATACAGGTTTCTGCACTTGGCAATGTAACGG
>JAJPZL010000189.1 GCA_021204375.1 Bacteroides sp. | reverse complement strand
TCAATAACTAAAAGCATATTAGCATTTTTTGTATCTTCGTACGCTAAAAACATTCAGCAGAGAAATTATAACAAACAAATAAAATAGCTTAATTTAAAATGGCAATATTACAAAACATTCGATCAAAAGGACCTCTCCTGGTTATTGTAATTGGTCTGGCACTTTTTGCGTTTATTGCCGGAGACGCCTGGAAAGTTTTCCAGCCCTATCAGTCTCAGGATATCGGTGAAATAAACGGTAAAGCAGTATCGGCACAGGATTATCAGAAAATGGTAGAAGAATACACAGAAATCGTAAAATTTACCAGTGGAATGTCTGCTCTATCCGACGAACAGAATAATCAGATCAAAGATGAGGTTTGGAGAAATTATGTAAACCAGACATTAATAGAGAATGAAGCGGCAAAATTAGGATTAACTGTATCTAAAGAAGAAATACAAGGAATCATTGATGCCGGGGTATATCCTGCTCTTCAGCAAACTCCTTTCCGGAATGCCAATGGAATGTTTGACAAAGACATGCTGAAAAAATTTCTGGTGGACTATGCAAATATGCAGAATACTCCCGGAATGAACCCGCAAATGTATGAACCTTATTATAACTATTGGGTGTTTACTGAAAAATCACTCAGACAGAGTCGGTTAGCCGAAAAATATCAGGCTCTTGTTTCAAAATCCATCTTATCCAATCCGGTAGAAGCTCAGGCAGCTTTTGAAGCACGGGTCAATCAGATGGATTTACTGCTGGCAGCCGTTCCTTATACGGCCATTCCCGATTCAACAGTAAATGTCACAGAATCTGAAATAAAAAATCTCTATAATAAGAAAAAAGAACAATACAGACAATATAACGAAACACGGAATATACAATACATTAATGTGCAGATAAATGCCAGTCCGGAAGACAGAGAAGCTCTGGAAAGAGAGATGCTTGAGTATACCGAACAATTAGGAGAAGCACAGGAGGATTATTCAGGATTAGTAAGACAAGCAGGCTCCGAATATTCTTTTACTGATCTCTATTATAACCGCAGTGCTTATCCGGCCGATGTTATTGCCCGGCTTGATTCTGTAAAGATCGGGGAAGTATACGGGCCATATTATAATGTATCGGATAATACGCTGAATACTTTTAAGCTTGTCAGCAAAAGTGTTATGCCGGATTCAGTGGAATATCGTCAGA
Source organism: Bacteroides sp. (assembly GCA_021204375.1). GTDB lineage: Bacteria > Bacteroidota > Bacteroidia > Bacteroidales > Bacteroidaceae > Bacteroides. Next base: position 1,923 of record JAJPZL010000189.1, on the reverse strand, counting down.
TCCAGGTGTATCAGGAAGATATCAATGCAACCCGTACATTGGTAGACAGTATTTATAATGCATTAAAAGGAGGGGCTAATTTCGCTGAACTGGCGGAGCAATACTCTTCTGACGGAATGGGTGGAGTGCCAACGTGGGTATCCGGTCAGCATTATGAAAATTCTCCATTAAGTGCAGACGATGTAAAGTATCTGCAGACAATCAATAGCCTGAATGTGAACGAATTCGCTAATCTTACACTGGGACAGGCAAACGTGATCATACAGGTAACCGATAAGAAAGTAAATACGGATAAGTATAAGGTGGCTGTGATTAAACGTCCCGTAGATTTCAGTACAGAGACCTATAACAAAGCCTACAATGGGCTGAGCCAGTTCATTGCTACCAATCCTACTTTAAAAGAAATGATTGAAAATGCAGAAGAGAACGGCTATACCGTACTACCCAGAAAAGATCTTTTTAGTGCAGAACATACTATTGCAGGTATCCGTGACAGCAAAGAAGCAATCCGTTGGGTTTTTGAAAACAAAGTGGGTGAAGTTTCTCCTCTGTACGAAAGTGGGAACGGAGATCAATTATTAGTAGTAGCTGTAGAAGGAATAACTAAAGAAGGATATCAGCCCCTGAGTCAGGTAGCTACCCAATTACGTATGGAACTTCTGCGTGAGAAAAAAACTGAAAAGATCATCGGAGATATTAAATCTAAGAACATTACCAGTTTTACTCAGGCATCCGGTATTGAAAAAGCCATCACAGATACAATTAAACATGTTACGTTCGCTGCTCCGGCTTATATTTCCGCTTTATACAGTAGTGAACCGGTAATTAGTGGTATCGCTTCTGTTGTAGAAGTAAACAAGCTTTCTACTCCCGTAAAAGGAAACGGAGGAGTCGTAATGGTACAGGTATATGAAAAAGAGAAGGCCAATGAAGAATATGACGAAAAGTCCGAAGAGTCTACACTGGCTAATCGTTACATGAGCTCAGTGGGAAGATTCATTCAGGATCTTTACCTGAAGGCCAATGTAAAGGACAATCGTTACCTCTACTTCTGATAAAAAGTACAAATACCAGATATAAAGCGGCGAAACAAATAAATTGTTTCGCCGCTTTTTTGCAAAACAGAACTTCTTACCTGGAGTTTTAACCCAACCCTGTAACTGTTTCGATTACTTTTTATAAGTTTGCAAATAAAATAAGAAACAATGAAAGAAGCATTAATCGGAAAAACAATTGCCGAACTCAAAGAAATAGTAAAAGAACTGACATTCCCGGCTTTTTCTGCGAATCAGATTGCTTCCTGGCTTTACCAGAAAAATATTACTTCCATTGATGAAATGACCAATTTGTCTCTGAAACAACGGGAACAATTAAAAGAGAGATTCGTGTACGGGACTTATGCTCCCTCTGAAGTGATTACCTCTATAGATGGAACTAAAAAATACCTTTATCACGTTCAGGAGAAATGTTATATTGAAACTGTTTATATTCCGGATAAAGAGAGAGCCACTCTTTGTGTCTCTTCACAGGTAGGATGTAAAATGAATTGCAAATTCTGCATGACCGGCAAACAGGGTTTCCGTGCGAATCTACCTGCACAACATATTATGAATCAGATTATTTCCCTTCCGGAAAGAGATAAATTAACAAATATCGTATACATGGGCATGGGGGAACCTATGGATAATCTAGACGAAGTGTTAAAGTCACTGGATATACTAACAGGAAAATACGGATTTAACTGGAGCCCGAAACGGATAACCGTCTCCACTATTGGAGTTAAAAAAGGAATTCATAGATTTATGGAAGAGAGTGATTGCCATCTGGCTATTAGTCTTCACTCTCCTATTCCGGCCCAGAGAAAAGAGCTTATGCCTGTTGAAAAATCAAATCCGGTCAAAGAAATCCTGGAGTTCTTAAGAC
>JAJPZL010000197.1:9992-17808 GCA_021204375.1 Bacteroides sp. | reverse complement strand
AGTTAAATGTATAGGTGTACTCACCTCAGGAGGAGATGCACCGGGAATGAATGCGGCGATCCGTGCGGTAACGCGTGCAGCTATATACAACGGAATTCAGGTGAAAGGAATATACAGAGGTTATAAAGGACTTATCGCCGGCGAGATACAGGAATTTAAAAGCCAGAACGTAAGTAATATCGTACAGATGGGCGGTACCATCCTCAAAACGGCCCGCTGCCAGGAGTTTACCACCGTAGAGGGACGTAAAATAGCCTATGAGACCATGCAGCGGGAAGGGATCGAAGCCCTCGTAGTTATCGGTGGGGACGGATCACTAACCGGAGCCCGCATCTTCGCCCAGGAATATGATATTCCTTGTGTCGGATTACCCGGTACGATTGACAATGACCTCTATGGAACAGATACCACCATCGGATACGATACTGCCCTGAATACCATCATGGAAGCAGTAGACAAGATACGCGATACCGCCACCTCTCACGAACGCCTCTTCTTTATCGAAGTAATGGGTCGTGATGCCGGGTTCCTGGCACTGAACGGCGCCATTGCCGCCGGTGCGGAAGCAGCCATTATCCCGGAATTCAGTACCGAAGCCGACCAACTCCAGGAATTTATTGAAAATGGTTTCCGCAAATCTAAGAACAGTAGTATTGTACTGGTAGCCGAGAGCGAACTCACCGGAGGAGTCATGCGCTATGCAGAACGTGTAAAGAACGAATACCCCCAGTACGATGTACGGGTATCTATTTTAGGCCACCTGCAACGCGGAGGACGCCCTACAGCTAATGACCGTATCCTGGCCAGCCGCCTGGGAATAGCCGCTATCGATACCATTATGGAAGGACAACGCAACGTAATGATCGGAATTGTTAACAACCAGATCGTCTATGTACCGATCAACAAAGCGATCAAGAACGATAAGCCGATCGACCAGGAACTGGTACATGTACTCAATACACTCTCTATCTAAACAGAGAAAAGAGACTTTATACCAAAAAGGTTGCCGACACTTATGCAGAGGCAACCTTTTTTTTATTCCTTTCCATTCAGAGCAGATCCCTGAGTAATTTCTCTGTCTCTTCCCACAACTGCTTTTGTAAACCATTCTCTACATATCGGGAAGATATATTACTTGGGTAATCCCCTGCCCAAACCTTACCAGATACCCCGGCATACCTCTCTTCCAGCAAAAGCCCCACAGCCGTAGCAGCCCCTTTGCGGGGCGTCCGGATGAAGGGCCTGAAAAAGAGATCGGCCAGTGGGTCATACCATCGGTGTATGGTGATCATATCGGTAGATACAATTCCCGGATCCGCCGCATTCACTGTAATCCCCTTTTCAGCGAGTCTTTCAGCCAGTTCCATAGTAAACAGCACCAAAGCCAGCTTGGTATTGCTATACACCGAAAGCTTCCTGAATCCTCCCTTTCTGCCATGGGTAAAAAAACGGGGCATATCCACCCGCCCCAACGGGAAAGTACAGGATACCATATTCATAATACGGCTTCCCGCCCCCATCAAAGGCACTAATCGTTGCGTAAGTAACCACGGCCCTACATAATTTACACATACCGTACCCTCTATATCTCTTTCCGTAGTTGTAAGTGCAGGACACATCGTTCCGGCATTATTCATCAGTAAATCTACCGTTTCTCCTCTCCCGGCAATCTCTTCCGTAAATTCCACGACCGATGCCAGCGAAGCCAGATCCAGCCACAAAACCTCGATCTGAGGATTACCGGTTTCCCGGACCAGCAAATCCCGCTTTTGCATTCCCTTTTCCACACTCTGACAAGCCATAATGGTTTTATACCCGGCCAGCACTACTGCCCGGACAATCTCCGTTCCTATCCCACCGGCAGCGCCGGTCACAACCGCTATTCCTTTACCCATTCCTCCCTATAGTTAGTAAATAAAAGGAAAAATACGTTTGCGGGAATCAACCTCCGGACCAAACTCTTCCCGGTATTTATGATAAATAGCATGAGCACGGGGCACCAGATTGGCAAAAGTCCAGAGCGCAAATACAAACCCGGATAAGGACCAGGTTAAAACCGCAAAACCAGTCCATTCAATAAGTTCTCCCAAATAGTTAGCAGACGTAACATACCGGTATAACCCCTTCTGAGGAAGATAGTGATTCGTATCTCCCGGCTTACGCAGATTCCGGATCACACTGTCTGACTGAAGATTGATCCCCATCCCCACAAAGAACAGCACCGTCCCGGTCAGGAACTGCGGGGTCAGCAACCAGGAGAGCTCATACATATCCACCGGAGACTGCCGGAAGATCCATTCTCCCTGCATCACCCCATTAAGCAGATTGAACAAGATGGCCGAACCCATGATCACCACCGGCATCCGGCTCTTTCCCTTTAACAGAAAAGGATAGATAAAAACCCTTTGCAGATAATGTAATTCAAAGAAGAGGAAGAACAGGAACGGTACCGGCATAAACTCCCTGTCCGAAGAGAGAAAATAGTAGAGCATGACCAGGAAAACCGGAGCTTCCATCACCATCCATCCTACCCGGTTACTTACGGTCGGGCCCCACTTGTGCCCGGTGAACATCCCATAACCCGCATTTACAAAATAGAGAACAATAAATACAATTACCGCCAGAGAGATCATTCCGTATAGTAAGTACTGAAATTGTTCGTGTGTCATGTTGTATGAGTCAATTAGTTAGTACCTTATCCAATATATCGACACCAAAGGTATCAAAATAAATGATTACAGGAGACATCTAAAAAGAATTAATCCACTCAGACAAATGACGAGTAGTAAGTAAGTCAGAGACTATTCCATAAGCTTGGCACAACTGTTCCACCTGCTTGGCACAATAATGCCAAGGTTATGGAATGGTTGTGCCAAGCCTATAGAAATCTATCAGGAAGCAAAGATACTTTCCATTTTAAAGTCAGGAAGTGTATGTTAACGTTTTTAGTTGACTGTATTTTGTCTTATTAATAAAGTAGGTTGACTCGGTTATTACTTATTGATAATTTGGGTTGACCTTTTTTCTGGTTATTTATGAATCAGGTTTACCCTACCGGTAGGGTATCTCACAAAAATAATCAAGTACCAGATACTGTCCAAACAAATTATGAAAAAACCACCGCGGAGGTTTGCCTTCCGGCTGGAGGCGCGAAGCCTCCAAAGAGGTTCTCTGGTTTTTGTCCTTTTTTAAGCACTCATCCCTTCAGCCTCTCTTTTAATGGCTATCTCCCGGTAACTTACCCATCTTTTCTTTAGCTCGCCTTGACACTACGCAGCCTCTGAGGGTGTCATGCCGTTCAGACTTAAATGGGGACGTTCCAGATTATAGAACGCTACCGCAACTTTAACAGCAGCCTTTACTTCTGCGATGCTGTAAAACTCCATTGCTCTGAGTAGCTCGTTCTTGATGGTGCCATTTACACGCTCGGCTACCGCATTATCCTTTGGGTTCCCACTCTCTGTCATGCTTATCTTGATCCTGCAGTCCTTCAGGCGGGCAGTATATGCATAACTGGCATATTGAACGCCCCGGTCAGAGTGGTGGATTAGCTCTGAAAGGTCTTTACCCTGATAATGACTTATGGCCATTTCCAGTGCCTTAAGAGGATATTTTGTCTCCAATATCTCTCCCACGCTATATCCAATGATTTCTTTGGTATAATAATCCGTAACCAGGGAAAGATAACAGAACGCATAATCACTGACAAAGGGACTTATCTTTATAGGAATATAGGTTATGTCGCTAACCATCACTCTACAAGGCTGGTTCGGTATGAGCGCCTTTACAAGATCCGGGTAAGTGGGAAGATCATCTCTGGAGTCCGTGGTTCTAACACACCTTTTACGAAGGCGTACTTTTAAGTTATACCGCTCAAGAATGTCATAAAAACGATTGTATCCAACACGATACTCCTGAGCAAAACGCCTCTGGTACATCAGCCAGAGCTTATTACCACCAATGCCGGGATCTTTTTTTCCGGACATCTTTAACAAACTCTGCCACAAAGGACTCAAGGGCTAATTTAAACATCAATTTATCTACATGTTTGTAGTAGGCTTGTTTACTTACACCAAGAAGACGATACACAGGAACAATGCCATAAAGCTTCTTGTCCCGGCTGTGCAGCCTACAGGCTACTTGGTGCCAGCTTTTTTAAGTCGATACCGTAAACCTCTTTACCAAAGGCAACCATCTCCTCATAAAAATCTGCACGTAAACGCTCCTTAGTTAACTCGTTCTTTAAAGAGGATAGCTCAAGGGCTAACTTTGGGTAGTCAGCATGAAGAATATCTTTGTTTTTTTCTTCATCAATTCCGCTGCTTGAGGGTTCTGGCGCTCAAAGATAGCTAATGAACGATAAACACTCCGACGGCTTAGACCTGTTTTTTACTAAATCACAAATATTCATTCCTACTATCATAGGAAGACGATAAATTTCATGATGGCGCAACTCGAGGGATTTCTCTTGATTGTAATGCTTTTCTAACATTTTTGACTCCTTTAAGAGTCAACCATATTTAAAAAAAGACAAAGAGTTCCGGAAAAAAGAGAAGAACTATTTTTTATAATACTTCATGGCCTCCAGCATCAGCTTTTCGAGGTTCTCAATACGGCGGGAATCTGAAGGGTGCGTACTTAAAAACTCAGGGACTGCTCCGCCGCCGGCTGAGGCCATCCGCTGCCAGAAACCAATCGCAGCCTGCGGATTATAACCGGCCATGGCCGCAAAGATCAATCCCAGGTGGTCGGCTTCCGACTCATTGCTACGGGAATAGGGAAGCATCACTCCATACTGTGCCCTCAATCCATATACCTGTTGGGCCACATTCTGGCTTACAGAGGAGGAGTTTTGCAAGAGTACCCCCAATACCTGCCCGCCCGCATTGGCCAGTACATGCTGGCTGATACGTTCAGAGGAATGATTAGCTACCGCATGGGCCACCTCATGCCCCAGTACAATAGCCAGGCCGGCATCATCCTGGGTATAAGGCAAGATCCCTTCGTTCACTACGATCTTCCCTCCCGGCATACAAAAAGCATTGGGTGTAGGATCCTGGACTAAGTTAAACTCCCAGGAGTAGTTCTTTATCTCATTGGCTCTCCCGTTATTGCGCATATAGGTCTCTACCGCCTGTGCAATGCGGCTTCCCACCCGTACCACCTCCTGGGTGGCAGCCTGGTTGGTAGACTTTTTGGCCGTTGCCATATACTCCCGGTAGCTCTATTCACTCAGGCTTAATACCTCCGAATCGGAGACCAGGTGAAGCTGCCGGCGCCCGGTAATGTGTACGGTACTACAGGCAGCCAATGTCAGCACTACTCCCCAAACCATTCCTTTATATAGGATCGTTTTCATATTCCGTTATTTAAATAGAGTTAGAAAAACAAGATAACAAACAAATATATCAAAAAGATTCCACAGTACGGAGGAATATTTGTACTTTTGCAGCCATTAGGTAAAATAGTATGCAGAAAAAGAACCCATGCTCTTCCGTGCAGCACCTGGAGAACCAACTTCGCCTGTTAGAGATCGAGTACAACCAGGAGAAAGAGAGTTACCTGGAGCAGAGTGAATCCATGCAGATCCTTCGCAAAGTAAAACGGGGCATCTGCTGGTTCCCTCTCTCTGTCGGGAAGAGTTACTATAATTCCCTGAACAACTTAGTAGTAGAAGTGGAACGGAGAGAAGATAAAGAGATCGACCACCTGTTCGAGCCAGGTAAAACGGTGAGTTTCTTTACTCCGGATCTTTATACAGGCACCGGAAAGAACCTCCCCTTCACCGGCCAGGTGAGTTATGTGGATGAGAACCGGATGGTTATCGCTGTATCCTCACCGGCCGTAGTAGAACAACTAAGGGATAGAGAACAGATAGGCGTACAGCTCTATTTCGATGAGACCTCCTATAAAACCATGTTCGAATCACTCCGGTAACTTATAAGAACGGAGAACAAACAATTGACCCGTCTCCGGGAAGTATACCTGGGCAGCATATTGCCGGAGTACCGCTCTCTCTTCCCCGTACGCCTCCCCTGGATCAATCCCTCCCAGGAAAAAGCGGTCAACAAAGTTCTCTCCGCCAAAGAGGCAGCTATTGTACACGGCCCTCCGGGAATCGGAAAAACCACTACCTTAGTAGAGGCCATTTACGAAACCCTCCACCGGGAGAACCAGGTTCTGGTATGTGCATAAAGCAATACCGCTGTAGACTGGATATCGGAGAAACTGGCAGACCGAGGCATCCCCGTACTCCGGGTAGGTAACCCCACCCGGGTAAACGATAAAATGCTCTCCTATACTTATGAACGACAATTTGAATCCCATCCGGAATATCCGGAGTTGTGGAAGTTACGGCGCACCATCCGGGAGATGAGAGGTGCAGGAAAATGCAGGTCCGATACCCGGCTCGGGAAGATCACTTCCCTGAAAGAGCACTGTACAGAGCTGGAGATCATTATTCACGAATCCCTCTTCCGCCAGGCCCGTGTAGTCGCCTCTACCCTGATCGGATCCAACAACCGCATCCTGGCCGGCAGGCACTTCTCCACCCTTTTTATCGATGAAGCCGGACAGGCCCTGGAAGCCGCCTGCTGGACAGCCATCCGGAAAGCAGACCGGGTGATCCTGGCAGGCGATCACCTGCAACTCCCTCCCCGACGGTAAAATCTCCCGAAGCCCTGCGCAAAGGATTGGGAAAAACCTTACTAGAAAAGCTGACTGAGAACAAACCGGAGAGTGTGTCGCTGCTGCAAATCCAATACCGGATACATGAGGATATTATGAATTTCTCTTCCCGCTGGTTCTACGGAGGAGAGCTACAGGCAGCTCCCGAAGTAAGATCCCGGGGGATACTGGATTACGATACCCCGCTGGTGTGGTACGACACCTCCCTGTGCCATTACCAGGAGGAGTTTATCGGCGAACATTTCGGGCGTATCAACAAACCCGAAGCCGAGTTGTTACTGGCAGAAACAGAAAAGTATATTAAACGTATCGGTGTAGAGCGGGTATTGGAAGAACGTATTGATATCGGGATTATCTCTCCCTATAAGTCGCAGATACAATATTTGAAGAGGAGAGTGCGGCAACTCCCCTTCTTTAAACCGCTCCGCAGCCTTATCTCCATCAACACGGTAGATGGTTTCCAGGGACAGGAAAGGGATGTAATTATCCTGAGCCTGGTACGGGCCAATGAGCACAAAGAGATCGGCTTCCTGACTGACCTCCGCCAGATGAATGTAGCCATCACCCGTGCCCGGATGAAGGTGATCCTTATCGGGGATGCCTCTACCCTGACCCACCATACATTTTATAAGGAGCTTTATAATTATATTCAGGAGAAAGGAAAGGTAGAGTTGGTACAGGCAGATAAGCCAGTATAGAGATTCTGATTATGAATACACGTACAAAGAGCGGCTGTGAAGCCGCAAAATGAAGAGCCACCGGTTGGGAAACCGGCGGCAACAGTAGTTATGTAACAGCCACTGGGAAGCCAGCGGCAACAAAGGGGCAAGAGGACGGACGCGAAGCCAACCGGACCATCTCGGAGGAGCGTTAAGCGGAGGAGGTTAGAGTAGCGGACAAGGGATCGTAGAGACGCATATTTGCGTCTCATCCACGTCAGATTCTCGCTCCCCCGCTACGCAGACCTCCGGAGTAGCTCCGTAGAGCCCCGGTCCGTGATTTTTCTTTTGTTACTTTTCTTTTCATCACTGAAAAGAAAAGTAAAGACACCCCACAAAGAAAAAGGAGTTAAAGCCTTTTCCAAGACCTTAACTCCTTTCATTCTATTCTTATTAAAATAGTATCAGAA
>JAJPZL010000197.1:0-9982 GCA_021204375.1 Bacteroides sp. | reverse complement strand
GTATCAGAAAACCCTGATAATATTCTGATAATCAGTTATTTTCAGGACGAAGTTTACGTACAACCGCGCCAGCCTGCCACATTTCGCTTTCACGGAGAGCTTTGAGTTCAGCTTCCAGGCCTTCGCGATAGTCAGGTTTAGAGTTGGTATCGATAGAACGCTGTGCTTCGTTACCCACTTTTACTTCGTTATACAATTTTTCAAATACCGGTTTTGTAGCATCGTGGAACGGTCTCATCCAGTCGAGCGCACCACGCTGGGCAGTAGTGGAACAGTTCGCATACATCCAGTCCATACCGCTCTTAGCGAACAGCGGCATGAGTGACTGAGTCAGCTCTTCTACGGTTTCGTTGAAAGCTTCGGAAGGAGTATGTCCGTTCTCACGAAGCACTTCGTACTGGGCCAGCAGAATCCCCTGGATAGCACCCATCAGCGTACCACGTTCGCCGGTAAGGTCAGAGTATACTTCACGCTGGAAAGTAGTTTCGAACAGGTAACCTGAACCTATACCGATACCAAGAGCTACCACGCGTTCGAATGCACGGCCTGTAGCATCCTGGAAGATAGCGTAAGAAGAGTTCAAACCGCGTCCTTCGAGGAACATAGTACGGAGTGAAGTACCTGAACCTTTGGGAGCAACGAGAATCACATCTACATCTGCGGGAGGAACAATACCGGTACGTTCTTTGTAAGTGATACCGAAACCGTGTGAGAAGTAAAGTGCTTTACCGGCAGTCAGGTGTTTTTTAACTGTAGGCCACACTTCGATCTGTGCGGCATCTGAAAGAAGATACTGGATGATAGTTCCACGTTCGCAGGCTTCTTCGATCTCAAAAAGTGTTTCGCCCGGTACCCAACCATCGGCAATCGCTTTTTCCCAGGTTTTACCCCCTTTACGCTGTCCGATAATTACATTGAATCCGTTATCACGAAGGTTGAGTGATTGTCCGGGGCCCTGTACGCCATACCCGATGATCGCGATCACTTCGTCTTTCAATACTTCACGTGCTTTTTCCAACGGAAATTCTTCGCGGATTACCACATTTTCTACAACACCGCTAAAATTCATTTGTGCCATTTTCTAATTCTCTTTTTAGTTATCTCCGGCCCCCCTTAGAAGAACCGGAATTGTTATTATTAAATTTAATTATCTCTCTTATCTGGTAAAAATCACTTTACTACGGCATACGACTTCGCCTGCGCCTTTGCGGATCTCAATGTCGAACTGGTCTTCACTCTCTTCCTGTAGATAAAAAGAGAGGGTATCCCCGTAATAACTTTCGGCAACATAGGCCATTTCGAACCTTTTGATCCGTTTTTCACGGAAGGTTTCGATGGAGAACAGATCCAGGATATGCTCGATATACTTGATACTGTTCACATGCCCGTTAATATCTATATCACTGTATTTAGTCTGATAATCAAGAACATGTGCTCCTTTATCTACTTTAATACGGCCGGGTTTCGCGATAGGGCACTCTTTGTCGCAGACATAGTTCACAATGCTACTACTGTGCAAAGTTAATAAATCTGCCAGTTTTCTGGTCTCCATATTGATCATTGCCCATACGGAACGTGCATATCCAACCTCTTTTCCCTCTTTATTTACCAACGCAAAGTTACGGTCGGTAAAGAGGCGGTACACATTCTCGACCCAGGTCTCAATGGAGAAGGCTTCGTACTGCCGTGGGATATCTTCCAGTTCAATAGCGAGGCGGGAGAGTACCCAGGTGTACCTGTTCTCATTCAGGAAGGCAATGCCGAATCCGCAGTCGGCCGCATGAAAACCGGCACAGTTGAGCAGGTGGTTCCCCAGAACACTCAGGGTAAGCCGTCCGGTAAAATCCACATGGAACGGCTCTGCCACAAAGTTATAGGAACCGACTTTACTGTTTTTCTCCATTTTCTCCGCTTCTGTTCTTAAGCAAGGTAAGGAAATTGCTCAGGCGTTCTACCGGACTGCGGGTAATGGCAATGCGTCCGGAACGAACGAACTGCAACAATCCTCCCATTCTCATCAGTTTATCGTACAGTGCCTGGGTTTCGTCCGGATGGCCGGTTAGCTCAACCACCGTATATACCTGGTTGACTTCCAGGATACGGGCATTGTACTTACGTACCAATTTCTCTACTTTATTACTGGCAAGCAGTTCATTGGTGGGGACTTTATAGAGTGCTACCTCCTGATAGATGATCTGGTCGTCGGTATAGTAATGAGCCTGGATGACATCGACCCGGCGCTCAATTTGTTTGGTTACCTTTTCTATGGTCTCGGCATCGCTGTACACGGTAATGGTGTATTTGTGGATCCCTTCGATGGAAGAGGCTGAGACGCTGAGTGTTTCGATATTGAGCTGTCTGCGGGTAAAGATAGTGGTGATCTGATTCAGGATACCCGCTATATTTTCCGAGTAAACATTGATTGTATAGAGTATTTTATCCATCTCTTTCCTTTATTAACATTCTAACAACATATTACATACGGTCTCTCCGACAGGGGTCATCGGGAATACCATCCCTTTCTCCACGACTCCTACTTCAAGCAGGTAGGGACCATCGGTAGCCAGCATTTCGGCAATGGCTTCTTCCAGATCCTCACGCTTATAGACAGAACTGGATTTTATACCATATGCTTCTGCTATCTTCATATAGTCGGGATTGGTCATCGGAGTGGCCGAATAGCGTTCGTTAAAGAAGAGTTGCTGCCACTGGCGCACCATGCCCAGGAAATTGTTGTTAAGCAGGATGATCTTTACAGGAGCTCCGGTCTCCATCACAGTACCGAGTTCCTGAATGGTCATCTGCAAACCACCATCCCCGCAGAATACACAAACGGTACGGTCGGGGGCGCCGAATGTGGCCCCGATAGCTGCCGGGAGTCCGAATCCCATGGTCCCCAATCCCCCGGAAGTGACAATACTTCGTTTTTGAGTGAACTTGAAATAACGGGCAGCCATCATCTGGTTCTGTCCTACATCCGTAACCAGTACAGCTTTGTGATGGGTGGCTTCGGATACTCTCCTTACTACTTCTCCCATGGTAATAGGGCCATCCACCGGACAGAGTTCGGCTTTAATGGCACTTTCAAACTCTTTCGCTTCGCTTTCGGCAAAACTATCCCGCCACTCCTTGTGTTCGTTCTTATTCAGATGGGCGGTTACAGCTGCCAGGGTATCTTTACAATCTCCTACCACTGCTACAGAGCATTTTACATTCTTATTGATCTCAGCCGGATCAATATCGAAATGGATGATCTTTGCCTGTCTGGCGTATGTAGCCAGGTTACCGGTCACCCGGTCGTCAAACCGCATACCGATAGCAATGAGGACATCGCACTCGTTGGTTTTTACATTGGGCCCCAGATTACCGTGCATACCCAGCATTCCTTTATTAAGAGGATGGTCGGTAGGCAGGGCGGAGAGTCCGAGCAGCGTACGTCCGGCAGGTATATCGGCTTTTTCAAGGAATTCGATGAGTTCCTCCTGTACTCCGGCAAGTTCCACTCCCTGTCCTACCAGGGCAAAAGGCCGTTTGGCTGCATTAATAACCTGTGCAGCAGTAAGGATAGCCTCTTCGTCTATATCGGGCACGGGATGGTAACTCCGGATAAAATCGATGATAACAGGTTCGTACTCCACCAGTCCTACCTGTACATTCCTGACAAAATCCAGCACTACAGGTCCGGGACGACCGGTACGGGCAATATGAAAGGCACGCGCTACAGCCCAGGCAATATCTTCGGGACGACGGATCTGATAGCTCCATTTAGTGATCGGCTGGGTTACACTGACTAGGTCGATCTCCTGAAAAGCATCGGTCCCGAGCAGGAAAGATCCTACCTGCCCTGCAATAACCACCATCGGTGTACTGTCAAGCATGGCGTCGCCGATACCGGTTATGGCATTGGTGGCTCCCGGTCCGCTGGTTACGATACATACCCCTACCTCACCGGAGACTCGGGCATAACCTTGTGCTGCGTGTGTAGCTCCCTGTTCGTGACGAACAAGCACATGGTTAAGTTCTTCCTTGTGATCGTACAAGCAATCGTATACAGGCATGATCGCTCCACCGGGATATCCGAACAGGGTCTTTGCCCCTTCCCGAATGAGGGAGCGGATCAGCGCTTCCGAACCGGTAATTTTCTCTTTCTCCATAACTTTTGTTGTCTTTATTAATCTATTATTCTCACTGCTCCCTTATCGGCCGAGCTTACTATACTGGCATAAGCCCTGAGACTTTTCGATACATTCCGGTCGCGCGTTACCGGGAACATCGGGCGGGCAGCCAGTTCTTCGTCCGTAAGTTTTACATGGATTGTTCTTTCAGGTATATTGATCTCTATGATATCCCCGTCCCTGAGTTTACCGATGTTCCCGCCGGCAGCTGCTTCGGGGGATACGTGGCCGATACTCAGGCCTGAGGTACCTCCGCTGAAACGTCCGTCGGTGATCAGGGCACACTCTTTACCGAGGTGTCTGGATTTAATGTAAGAAGTGGGATAGAGCATCTCCTGCATACCGGGACCTCCTTTGGGGCCTTCGTATACGATGACCACTACATCTCCGCTGACTACTTTTCCGCCCAGGATCCCCTCACAGGCAGCTTCCTGCGAATCGAAAACTTTGGCAGGGCCTGTAAACTTCCAGATGCTTTCGTCTACACCGGCAGTCTTTACTACGCAACCATCCAGCGCAATGTTCCCTTTGAGAACAGCCAGTCCTCCGTCTTTGGAGTAGGCGTGCTCAATATCACGGATACATCCTTCCGCCCGGTCTGTATCGAGCTCTTTATAGTAGGCTTCCTGAGAACCTAACACGAGGTTAAATCCTCCTGCGGGAGCACTTTTGTATTTTTTGATCGCTTCCTCACATACATCGGGGCTGGTGATACCATATTTATTAATGGCTTCTGCCAGTGTCAGTCCGTCTACCCGTTTGACTGTAGTGTCTACAAGTCCTCCTTTACTAAGCTCCTGTACAATCGCCAAAATACCACCGGCACGGTTCACATCCTGAATATGGTATTTCTGGGTATTGGGGGCCACTTTAGAGAGGCAAGGTACGCGGCGGGAGAGCATATCGATATCGTCTATCGTAAAGCCTACACCCGCTTCATTAGCTATAGCCAGCAGGTGAAGCACCGTATTGGTCGAACCTCCCATGGCAATATCCAGTGTCATGGCATTCAGGAAGGCAGCACGGGTAGCAATACTCAGCGGCAATACACTTTCGTCTCCCTCTTCGTAATATTTATAAGCATTCTTTACAATTAGTTGAGCCGCTTCTTTAAAGAGTTCCGCACGGTTCTTGTGGGTAGCCACAATGGTACCGTTCCCGGGAAGTGCCAGTCCGATGGCCTCATTGAGGCAATTCATGGAGTTGGCAGTGAACATACCGGAACAGCTTCCACAGGTAGGACAGGCATTCATCTCTACCTTTTTTACCTCCTGATCACTTACACTTTCATCAGCAGATTTGATCATGGCATCGATCAGGTCCAGGTGCTGACCCTCCAGCTCCCCGGCTTCCATCGGACCGCCGGATACAAATACCGCCGGAATATTGAGCCGCATGGCAGCCATGAGCATCCCCGGAGTAATTTTATCACAGTTACTGATACACACCATCGCATCTGCCTTGTGGGCATTGACCATATACTCTACACTATCGGCAATGACTTCACGGGAAGGCAGGGAGTAGAGCATACCGTCGTGTCCCATAGCGATACCATCGTCAATGGCGATCGTATTGAATTCAGCAGCAAAGCATCCCAGCTTTTCAATTTCGGCTTTTACCTGCTGCCCGATGTCGTGCAAATGAACGTGTCCGGGAACAAACTGAGTAAATGAATTGACAATGGCAATAATGGGCTTACCCATTTGCTCTTTTTTCATACCGTTGGCAGCCCAGAGCGCCCTGGCTCCTGCCATTCGTCTGCCCTGTGTGCTAGTAGAACTGCGTAACTCCTTTTTCATTGTTGTTTTATTAATTTCTTATTAAGTAAAGAGCCTCTCTCACACGATGAGAAAGGCTCCAACAATATCTTTAATCCTACGATCTATACAGATATAACCCTTTCTCACGCTCTTGATGGAACCACCACGACGCTGACAATCAGAAGAACGACCAGGTTAAGGACTGTAAGAATACTCGTACTCATTTCATTTTTAACGATTATGGGTGCAAAGGTAAGGGTTCTTTTATTAACTCCAAACAAATTAAAGAAAAAAATCATGCTTTTATTATCAATTGAAAGCAAAAGGCATGGATATAGGGAGGGTTTATAAGTTTTGGAGAGGTTCTTTTCTTTTTTGAGTGGCCAAAAAAGAAACAAAAAAGCCACCGGCTATAAAGCCGGCAACAGACCTATAAAACGTACTACACCGATAAACCCAATCTCTCCCCTAAAAATTAAAAGAGACCCCTAAAGTAACGGGATGCACTTCAGGCCCTTTGTTCTTTTCAAAGGCACTCAGCGGTGAATATTTGGCATAAACCACGAACGAGCCGATACCGGCCTGTTCCTGAAGATCAAAGGATACAGGGCGCAGGTACATTCCGCCCTCTTTGATCTTGTGCCTTTTTCCGTGCTCGTCCCGGTAACGCACGCGGGAAGATCCTCCCATCTTTACGACCCCTACCACACCGGCAGAGAGATAGAACTCGTTCCAGTTACTCCCTTTTGTCTGCCACTCCAGTAACAGGGGGATGGTAAGGCTGGTTACATTGAGTTTACTTTTACGCAGGTCCATATGCCGTCCCGGAGTAACTACAACTGTTTCCCGGTCTA
Source organism: Bacteroides sp. (assembly GCA_021204375.1). Taxonomy (GTDB): domain Bacteria; phylum Bacteroidota; class Bacteroidia; order Bacteroidales; family Bacteroidaceae; genus Bacteroides. The sequence continues at coordinate 3,193 of JAJPZL010000197.1, read as the reverse complement.
TTTTGGAGAGATAGATACCATCCAGGTTATACCGGGTAAAGCGGAGCCCCATACCGGTTACAATGGCAACCGGAAAACGGGAAAAAGCTACATACTCTTCCCAGAAGTTGAGATTATACTCCAGCGATCTGCCACTGTTGAGGCTTACTCCGTCTATATCGTTAATATTCAGGTGACTGTCGAATAAATTAGCAAAACCTATGCTGAATCCCGCCCAGTGCGGGTCAATATGATACCTGCGCCGGTTCTTAGCCCTGGTTTTAGGCTGGGTAAAAACCAGGTTACGGGAGTGTACCCGGTTCTCGTGGCTTTTACCATCCCGGTAGTGCCCTTCAAAAACTTTTTCACTTTCTGTATAGCCTCCCTCTTCATTCTGCTCATATACACTTACTTTTATCCGGGAGTTACTTTCCCGGACCTCTATCTTTTTATCCTCTAAATAAATAATGGTATCTGCCGGCAAAGAGAAATGATCGGCGGCCATAAGCCAGACGGTGCAGAGAGAGAGCACTAAAATAGTAGTAATTCTTTTCATATATACGTATGTGTTGAATGTTAGAAATCTTTCTGGGTAAAGAGAAGGGTGATAAGATCGTCGCTATCCAGTTTCTCCTCTATATAGATAAGGGTAACGACCAGCTTTTTATTTACCTTAAAAAGAATAAAGCGGTTATGATCCGGCAAGGGACTTTTAAGTTGATAGTAGGCAGAAATAATACCGCCGCCATCGGTTACCTCCTTGATCTTGCGGGCTCCCTCCTGATCGGCCTCCAGCGATTGGCGCACAAACTTCAGCGCCTCTTCGTCCCCTTTAATGGTGATGCTTTTATAGTGGGTCATGCCATACGTATCAAGCATCTCACCGGAGAGTTCAACCATGGTCACATTTTTCCTCTTTCCATATTTACGGAATACCTCTTCTATCTTCAGCTCCTGTTGTCCGGTCTCTGCATACAGGGTGGTTCCGTACCCGGCAATCGCCAGGAAGAAGAGGACCAGCCAGACTCTGTTCTTTATCATTCTACTCATATCGTTTTAATCTTCATTAAAAAGAGCACCAAATTCACTTAACTGTTCCTTGACAATATTGCTTCCGTCATACCTCTCCGTTTCTCCGGAAAACTCCTCTTCCAGGGGTGATGAAACCTGTTCCAATGCCTCTACTGCCATACTCCGTATCACAGAAGGGTCTGTGTAGCATTTACCGTCGATCATCACATAGCTTCCCGTACAGAGACAGGGGTCATCCTGCCTGAGAAGAGAGCCGATACCCAGGATCAGAAGCAGGGCAGCAGCTACACCGGAGATATAGGTAAGAAGAGGAAAGGTTTTACTTTTTACGACAGCCGGCTTTTCCTGCTTCCTGAAAGCAGCGACCTCCTCTTCCAGGTAGACGAACAGAGGCTTATAGATCAGCAGATCCTCCGGGATATCTCCTTTCAGGAAATAGTCCCTCAGGCGTCGTTTCTGGGCAGCATCGGTGTATCCCTCGAAATAGTTGTACAGTAATTCTCTTATCTCTTTCATACTCGCCGGTTCATTTGAATAAATTGCTCTTTAATTTTCTTTCTGGCACGGGATAGATTTACCCGGACATTCTCAACACTGGTCCCGGTAATTTCTGCTATTTCGCTGATCTCATACCCTTCAATATCTTTCATGCGGATAGTGACCTGTTGCAGGGAGGGAAGTTTCCCGATCAGCGTTCGTATGCACTGGACAGCATCCTGCTGCTCCGTCCACTCACCGGGAGTGCGGTATCCGAACTCGACCCCAGACAACTGCTCTTCTCCTCCATGGTATTTACGGCTTCGGAGCACATCGACTACGGTATTCTTCACAATAGTCACTGCCAGGGCCTCCACACTATCATACGCAAGGAGTTTATCCCTCAAACGCCACAATTTAATAAAGGACTCCTGCACCACATCCTCCGCATCTTCTTCATTCTCCATGAATTTCATAGCGATATGGTGTAGCTTACTCCGCAAGGGCAATACCTTATATTTAAATGTGTCGAGCTCCATTTCTACTCATTAGACGGAAAAGAACTCCAAATCTAATATCAAAAACGGATTTTTTGAAAAAAATAAGAAGAGAAGATAGATCAGATCAACGTTAAAATCTGAGAGGTCTTGATGCCACGACCTGCTTTCAAAGATATTCTTTCACAATAAAACTAAAATCATCCATGCAAATTTAAAATGGTATTGTTATATTTACATGGATAATCAAATACATCTTTAAGTAGCAATAAATCATGGCAAGACCGACGACAAAAGAGCAATTAAAACAAAGTAGCGAAGAAAACTTCCATAAACTTTTTACCCTTATTCATTCAATGACCCAGGAGGAACAAGAAAAATTGTTTTCTTTCGAAAACAGGGATAAAAACATCAGAGATGTTCTGGTACATTTGTACGAATGGCATCAGCTATTATTAAAATGGGTACATTCCAATCGATCAGGAAACAGAACCGACTTTTTACCTAAGCCGTACAACTGGAAGACCTATCCTCAAATGAATATTGTTTTTTGGGAGAAACACCAAAATACACCTTTAAAAGAAGCCGTAATACTCTTACAAAAAAGCCACTCAGACGTGATGACACTTATGGATTTATTTTCAGAGGAAGAGTTATTTACAAAAAAATATTTTTCATGGACGGGAACCTCCAGTTTGGGTGCTTATTGCATTTCTGCCACCTCCAGCCATTACGATTGGGCAATGAAGAAGATCAGGAAGCATAAGAAGGAGTTAACAGGGAAATGATCTTATAAAAAACAGAAGAGGAAAAAGGCTCTCTCCTGTTAAGGAAAGGATATAAAAAAGTGGGGTGACTTTTAAAAAATCACCCGCTTCCATTTTAATGATCCCATCGGATCAGAACTCCACGTCCAAACCCTTATTCTTTACAGTTACATTGATCAATTTCAAATACTTAGCATACTGCTCCGGAGTCAATGTATTTTTCATTAACTTCAGGTTGCCGTATACAGCTTCGTGCAGTTTTTTCTGCTGGCCTTTCTTGGCACGGGAAGCAGAGTACATCTTATCAGAAAAATAAGAACTGATGTTAGCAACCTCTTCCACCTGTGATGCAGACAATTCCAGATAAGCGCTCAATTTATTAACATTGATATCAATGTTATAATTAGCATTCGAAGTTTTGTTAGCGGCAAAGCCTGAAAC
>JAJPZL010000210.1 GCA_021204375.1 Bacteroides sp. | reverse complement strand
CCAGGGTACTGTTTGTTCTCGCTGCAGTACATCCCGGAAGGCCTCTTTGGGTTTTCCATCATAGTTAGATAATCTTTTTTCGAGTATCTGTCTGATCCCTTTATCTACCACTTTATCTGTTTTATTAAAGTTGGTATCTATGTTATATTTAATGACATACTCTTCCTGGTAACAGGCGGCAGTTTCCAATGCGATCGTTTTATCAGTATTTAAATAGATCGGATTTTTCTTCAGAGAAGCCAACGCCTCTTTTTCGGTATAGGCATAAGTAGTAAGCCTTTCTTTTACTAAAGCCTGGATTTTCGGATCAACTATTAGATCGGGATATTGGAACAGGTACTTTAACTTTTTCTTTTCTCCTATCACTCGGATCTTTCCATAAACACTCTCTTCGCTTAAGGCACCCCGTGGAACAATAATACCGGTTTGCACCACTTTTCTGTCTCCTCTTTTACCAATTTTCCGGGTACCGGCTACCGCTACTTTTTTTCCGGATTTAAAGGAGACCAGAATATTGGCTACTGCTTTTTCTACTTCCGGTACGGATAAAGGAGATTGGGATATGATATATTTTTCGAGCAGAGAGAGTTTTTCCCGGTAGGTAACAGAACGTTTGGTGATCTCCCGTTCCATATCTTCCCGTGTTTTGGAGGAATTCAGTGTATTAAAGCGTTGGATAAATCTCTGTTTAGTGCAGGCAATAACAAGGGCATCTATGGCGTGGTGGCGGTGATCGTTCCGTTTAGACCAACCGGTGATTTTTTCTTTAATATGGGTATGTTTGCCATGTTCACTGGTCCATGTTTCCTCTTCTGTCAATCCCAATGCTTTGTATTTAGGAAGTTGCAGGTTTATGGTTACATCGTCCCATCCCCATAGACGGCGTAGTTCGGCTGTGACTATGCCGGTAGTACACCATACCTGGGGACAGATGGACTGGAGTATCTCCCGGGCTTTGCGGGCTATATACTGGCTCTCACGTAGTTGTCTTTCTATAAAATCCTGCGGAATGTTCTCTTCAGACATTAATAATTTGGCACGTTTTGATCTTTGATTCTGGTAAAGTCTGTTTACTCGTTCCACATATTGTTCAAAAACATTTTCTGGTTTACTCTTCATAAAATCGTAAGCCGTTTGATTTCCTTTGGTTGAGTTACATTTGCGATGTGCCAGTGTTTTATTACTTTGAGAGTCATCGAAAAGTTTAGAACGGGGTATAATATGTTCTATCTCTACCTCTTTTCCCAATATGGTATCTGTTAAACTGATAGGATTACCGCAATAGATACAAATTGCATTCAGCCTGGTATGGTGATCATTGATCTCGTGATAAAGCCGCCATTTCAGAATATTGTTCCGGGTAGCCCGTAAACCATATTCGGCCAGACTCTTTTTAATAGTTTCATTTTCACGTTCCCGCTTACTAATATTTTTATCTGTCTCATTCCGCTCCTCTTTACTTTGTTTTAACTCCCGGGCAAGTTCAATCCTTATTTCATCGAATCTAAAGTAACGGATGATTTTGCCGGAAGCATCTTTTTCGCTGTATGCATCAATAATACTATTTTCCAGATTAATCATCTGATTAAGTATCTTTTCCACAATCGGTTGCCGCAAAGAATTTTTAGGCAATAGGGAAAGTGTCTGTTGTAATAGGCGGTTCTGGTTTTCCTTAGATGTAAGTGAATTACTATGGTTATGTCCCGCATAGCTCATTGCCGATGTATATTCTTCGCCTTCCATGAGGTAGGGTAGTATTTTCCTGATCAGTCGGGCAGATTTATTGCCGAATCTCTGTCTGGTAAAATCAATACTAGCTAAACTTCTGGCTGTTTCTTCATCCAATCCGAAGTTTTTTTGGAGTACAGCCAGGCACTCCTGCGGATCATTCAGTGAATAGATGGTATGCCATAGTTGATAGAAAGGCTCTTTTTCACAGCCCGGATCAATAACCTGCTCTCTTTTTTCGCTCAGTACTTCGCCTGTATCTTTATCATATAAATAACAGGGAGGATCTTTTTCCTGTAGGGTCAGATTAAACTGTAAAAGGCGATTATAGGCAGGATTGGTACCCAGACATTTTTTTATTTCTACTTTTGTCAGGTTGCCTTGTATGCCTCTTTCCAGTTGCTTACCGGTACTATACTCTTTTTCGGATAATCCTACTATTTTAAATAATTCGGTTGCTGTCAATTTGGGGTGTTCATTCAGATAGTCGAACAGCTTTTGTTTTTGTTGAGTGGAGAGCAGATAATTTTCTCCTTTGCGGTTTGTAATACGGATATTATGGATGGCTTCCCATATTTTCTCTACCTGGAACAACGGGGAGCTTTTGGGAGCCACTTTAGGGCCGACATATATTTTCTCCCCTCTTTTTTCTATCCAGCGTCCTTCGAACTTACAAACAGAGACCAATCCTTTCTGAGATTTTAAAGGACGCTGGTAATAGATGATCCGGTCTCTGATCTCGTTTTTCAGCGTTTCCGGTAGCCATCCGGATTGTCTTTGACAAATCCTTTCAAACTCTTCTATATAAGCTTCTCTTGGAAAGATATTCTCTTTCACCCGGAAATATTCATCGGCCTTTAATTGAAGATAAAAATATTGTCCTATAGTGAGGTTTTGTTCTTTAATTAACTGATAGTTGTTCTTTATGTGTGCCAGATATTCAGTTTCCTTTTTGTTATTCTCCTGATCTTGTTTACCGCTTTTGTAACCACGTTTCTGGTTTAACCACAAGAGTATCCTCCCTAATTCCTGTTTGGATATCTCTTCTGTGGCTGCCCGGCTTCTTAAGGCCCATAACTCCATTTTAGCCATTTTTTTCAGTTCCGGGCCGGGCATCATCCCATTTTTTATCAGTAGATCAGTCAGTGTAGCACGCCGCTGCTGATACCGGTCATATTTTTTCCGGATAGTGCGGGCCCGGGTGCGCAGGGTATTCCGGCTTTCCCCCGTTCCTTTACTAAAATCTTTTCCTTCTGTTCCCTCGTAAGGAATTACTCTGCTTCCAAGGGCTATGATCCGGGTTGAATTCTCTGTTTCACCGATGATAGCCCAGCCGATAGAGGCCGCGCCCAGGTCTAAACCTAATATTATTTTCATACTATTATAGTAGTAGTGTTCGTTCC
>JAJPZL010000069.1:9909-17812 GCA_021204375.1 Bacteroides sp. | reverse complement strand
AAGGTATACCGGGCACAATGGGTGGTTAACCGCTTGTTTATTTCGCAAAGGTCGGCGATCTCTTTCAAATACGCATTTATTTTTTGATTGGTAGGAACGGGAAGAAGTTATCCTTTTTCCTTTAATAAAGGGTTATCCTTATATTTTTCAAGTATCATCTGAGAGATTTTAAGGAGGGGAATATTACATATATTATGTGTTTTTTCACGGGGTTTCCTGATCCATATTTTTCCATTATTCCCGTTTACCTGATGTTCTTTGCAGAGACCTTTTACATCTACAAAGGCTAATCCGGTGAAACAACAAAATATATAATTGCAAAAACATGCTTGAAATCGCCTTTTTTTGCTTTTTCGGGAGATTGGGACATAAAAAAATCTCCTGAAAACCTATTGATTTTCAGGAGATTACTAAATTTTACTTTTTAAACAAGTGCGGCTGAAGGGACTCGAACCCCCACGCCTCTCGGCACCAGATCCTAAGTCTGGCGCGGCTACCAATTACGCCACAGCCGCTTGTACGGTTTAACTCGTTTTGTTTAGCGGTGCAAAGATAGGGATAGTTTTTTATTTCACAAACTATTTGAAGGGTTTCTTTGATTCCACTGGGTTTCAAACAGACCGCCTCTTCCTATCGTTTAACGCTGGAAAAGGTCATAGATTAACTATTTCTGCCGGTACTTATCTGATCTGTAAAACAGGTCATTCCAGAAAAGTAACTACCCGGAAATAGGGAGAAATATAATAAGTTTACGGATATAAAAACCGGTAACAAGTAGGATATTTAACTTTTTTTACTAACTTTACCCCCGAAACCTTTACCATCTTATACAATGAGAAACGACTTGTATAACCTTAACACTGCTATGAAACGGCCGAAACTGAAAATCAAGAGGGATGGTTGGGACTATGACATGGAAACAGTTTCTTTGTTTGCAACGATGGCTACCCTGCTCCCGCTTTGGTATGCCAGCCGTATTGCCCAGGAACTGTCGCTTCTTCCCTACCGCTTCGGGATGATCGACATGAGTGCTATTCTCTCACCGGTCATTTGGTTTTTGCCGTTCATAACTTTTTCGATCTACTTTGGCCTTACCTGGCTGGAGCACTATCCGCATGTCTACAACTATCCGGTAACGATTACCTCGCAGAATTATGAGATTCAATACAAGCTGGGAGTAAAGTTGCTGAGATGTACCAAGTTGTTCGTTACCATGATGTTTAGATACATGGCTCTTACGATTACAGGTATACTGCCGATGTCGTACGCTTTTTCTTTTATTTTCCTTTTCCTGATCCTGGTTTTTTCGATCCTGTTTATGGTGAAGATGTACCGGAATCGTTAATTTAGAGGATAAAATAGTAAAACCGGTATTTTTTAGCGGGATCTTATTCTTTCAGGATACTACGGGCTTTCTCCAGGATGGTATCCTTTCCCTTACTCCTATCCTCCTCCAGCAGATTGATCCTGATATCGGGTTCAATACCGGATTCCAGATGGTTCATTTCGGCATCGTAATGAGGACTGGCGGAGAAACGTACTACCCATTCGTTAGGCAATTCTGAGAGGAAGGGCAATCCTGCTCCGCCACCGGCTATATCCCCTATGATCGTTACATCAGGCAGGTAATGCATACGGTTTACAAAGTCGTTAGCAGCACTGAATACGTGCCGGTTGGTCAGTACAGCTACTTTTTTTGCCAACGGATACTGTTGGAAGGCTCCTGATAGATAGCCAGCGGCTTAGAGAAGTCGTTCCGGCCTGTTCCGGTTTTGTGAGTAATATGTCCGGTAAGGTGTTTTTCATTGGTAAACCGAGAAGTAAGCCTGGCTGAATTGGTCAGCATTCCTCCACCGTTATTACGGATATCTATGATCAACCCGTCGCAGATAGCCAAATAGAGGAGCATCTGATCGAGATCGTTATCACTTAATTCCGTGCTGAAACTTTCGTAATAGATATATCCGATATTATCTTCGAGAATAGTATAGATCAAACCGGAAGCAACCCGGTAGTTATCTCCGAGATAATCATAGAGGAGAGAGGAGTCAAAGTTCTCCGGATAATCTGCATACCAGTTCCAGTAAATAGCCACATCGTAATCGGAACGTAGTGCTACATGTCCGTCTTTAAGCTCCATTAACATTTCGGATAATACTTCAAAGAGGCGAAAATTATCCATATCGGGATAAATATAAGACTGATAATCTGCCCGGATGGCATCCCAATCTATCCCTTTATAATCTAAGTAACAATATTGCTCGTTAATAATACGCCAGAGAGCCTCAAAATTACCCTGAGGAGTATTATCAAACTCTTCTCCCCGGATACAGGAGATAAACAGGAAGATCACCGAACTCCATACACAGAGGGAAAGAATCCGCAAATTCCTGCTCACTATCAATGCTGTATGGGTGGAAATCTTTTTCATGAACTTATAAAAAGTGTATTAGTAGGCCCTGAGATGTAAAGGGATATCTGCTACTTTTCTACCGTGATAGGGATAGAGGTTCTTCACCCATCCTACCATAAAAATATGGGAATAGGTATGGGTACGGAGTTGGTTGACTTCGGCCTGCTGGATGTCACACAGATAGCTGAGTCGTATTTTGGCCGCACCGACAGGCACATCAGCGGTAAGCATCTGCCGGAAGGTAGGTTGATTATGGAGCGAAGTAAACCGGAGAACTCTCCGGGTATTACCCAGGGTAAAGATCTCATAATAAGATTGTCCGTAGTGGGGAGAGAACATCACTCCCATCAGGGGTACATTGAGTTGATACCGAAAAATAACAGGAGTCCTGCGGATACGGGTATGCCAGATAGCCATTCCGGAGGCTCCCAGATTTACATATCACTTGGCAGAGGCGGGATTATTGGTGTTCTGCAGATTATAGACAAATCCACCGTTGAAATCGCCTATGGCACCTGCCAGCAGTTTCAGCGAATGGGTAACCCGGAACTGGTAGTGGAGAGCGTAATTCCAGTTAACAAGGCCGAAAAAAGTATTGTTATTATCCACCTTGTTACCGGTATAAGCCACATGTGCCTGGAAAAAGTGCTGGGCGGAGATATTTCCATCGTATAATTTGGTCATACGTATGGTTTCCCGGGAGGTACGAACCTCTATCCCTGTATACTCCTGGGGAGAGAGATAGGTATCCAGCACATTGGTATACCACACACTGAACAGAGTTGCCTGTGTAACAAACCGATGTGCTTCCAGGGTATCCACCTGAGCCTACATCCGTACCAGAGGCAGTAACATCAACAGGATACAGAGGGAAACTATCCCTCTGGTTTTTTATCATACTTTGCTGTTTTAAGGTACGGGCACTCTCCTTACTCTCCTCTAAAACAGTTTCATCTGTCCCGTTATTTCGTCAATTATATCCGTCTCACTCTTGCCGTGGTCCGGATCCAGTATCTCCGGCTCGTCATCCTCTACCGTTTCAGATTCACTTTGATCCTTCGGAGGGAAACGGGTCGGCTCCAGCTTATTGACTGTACCTATTTTAAATGTAGTCATGCGTTTACCTTTGGCCTTGATACCTTTTACACCAACAAACTCATCCACATCGATCAGAAGCGGTTCACGGAAACTATCGTTCCCTCCGAATGTAACCTCTAACCGGGGATAATATTCATCCGTGAGTAAGATCAGTTTGTTGTTTTTATTGTCTCCCAAAAAGTTCTGCTTCTTAGAGGTACGTTCAAATTTAAACCGTTTCAGGTAAGGGAAGTTCTTCTGATCGGCATCATACAGGGCAGCCGACCATACTTTTCCATCATCGAATTTCTCAATAATATGCAGATTATCCTCGTAGTGATTACTCAGGTCAAAATTGGTCATGTAGTAATCCCCGTTGTTCAGAATGACCAGAATAAGATCATCGGTATGGAATTCACCCATATATTCGCCCCGTCCATCGTAGTTAAGGCGCAGTACATCGCGGTCGAACCATACTTTACGCCCTCCCAGCGTAGAACCGCCTTTTTGTTTCAGGCCGACCTTATGCACCTCGTACTTGGTGAGAATATTCCCCACGGATTGCTTACCCTTGATGGCGATCTCACTGAAATCTTTTTCAAAGATAATCTTCCGGATACGCAGATTCGGTTTCAGGGTTACTTTAATGACCTCGGCCTCTCCATTGGGGTTCGCACTGAAATAGACAATGCGGGAACCTTTGGTGCCCTGGGTAATATCATACTTCCGATCCCGGGCCATGGAGGTTACGGCAAAACGTTTGATATAGTGAACACCGTCCTTTCCGTTCTTATAGACGACGTTGTAAATAGTACGGGTGTCGTTTTTCTTAAATACGTTCACATACAGAATATTCTTTCCCACAAACATCTTATCGGCTACCCGAACCACTTTAAATTTACCATCCCGGTAGAAGATGATGATATCGTCAATATCGGAACAGTTGGCAATAAATTCATCCTTTTTAAGGGAGGTACCGATAAAGCCCTCCTCACGGTTGATATAAAGCTTTTCGTTAGCCTCTACTACCTTGGCGGCTTCAATGGTATCGAAGTTACGCAGTTCCGTCAGACGAGGATAATTCTTTCCATATTTCTCTTTCAGCATAGAAAACCAGTCGATGGTATAAGCTACAATATTAGCCAGCTTTCCGTCAATCTCTTCGACCTCTGCCTTCAGGCGGGCGATCAGTTCATCCGCTTTGTCCGAGTTAAACTTGAGGATACGCCCCATTTTGATCTCCATCAACCGGAGGATATCATCTTTGGTTACCTCACGGACCAGACTGGGATAAAAGGGGGTAAGGCGTTCATCAATATGCTCGCAGGCCGCCTCCATGCTTTTAGCCTGTTCAAACTGTTTGTCTTTGTAGATACGCTCTTCGATAAATATCTTCTCCAACGAGGAGAAATGCAGGGTCTCCATTACCTCGCTCCGACGGATCTCCAGCTCCTGACGCAGCAGGTCCAGGGTACTCTCCACCGACTTCTTCAGCACATCGCTTACTGTAAGAAAGTAAGGTTTATTATCATCGATAATACAACAATTGGGTGATATACTTACTTCACAATCGGTAAAGGCGTAGAGCGCATCAATTGTTTTATCAGAAGATACACCGGGAGCAAGATGTACCAGGATCTCCACCTGGGCCGAGGTATTATCATCTACCTTCCGGACTTTGATCTTTCCCTTATCTACTGCCTTCAATATCGATTCGATCACCGATGAGGTGGTCTTTCCATACGGGATCTCCGTAATGGCCAATGTTTTGTTATCGATCTTATTGATCTTGACCCGTACCTTTACAGAACCACCCCGCTCTCCATCGTTGTATTTGGAAACATCAATGGAACCTCCGGTCTGAAAATCAGGATACAGAACAAAAGGTTCTCCCTGCAGATGCGCTACGGCAGCATCACACAATTCATTGAAATTGTGGGGCAATATTTTGGAAGAGAGTCCTACGGCAATCCCCTCTACTCCATGTGCCAGCAGCAACGGGAATTTCACGGGAAGGGTGATCGGTTCTTTGTTACGTCCGTCGTAAGAGAGTTTCCATTGGGTGGTTTTCGGATTGAATACCACTTCCAGGGCAAATCTGGTAAGGCGGGCTTCGATATAACGGGGAGCCGCTGCACCGTCACCGGTAAGGATATTTCCCCAGTTACCCTGGCAATCGATCAACAGGTCTTTCTGCCCTAACTGTACCAGGGCATCCCCAATGGAGACGTCTCCGTGAGGGTGGAACTGCATGGTATGCCCTACAATGTTGGCAACCTTGTTGTAGCGTCCGTCATCCAGTCGCTTCATGGAGTGCAGGATACGGCGCTGTACCGGTTTAAGCCCGTCCATAATGTGGGGAACCGCCCGTTCCAGAATTACGTAAGAAGCATAGTCCAGGAACCAGTCTTGATACATACCGGTCAGTTGATGTTTTACACTGGTATCCTGTATATCTTTGGGTTTATAATCGGTGTGTCCGGCTCCGGACACAGAACTATCTGCATTGTTTAATTTATCATTACTGTTTTTTTCCTCGCTCATAAAATGTCAGTTCTCTTTTTTGGATAGTTAAGATAGCCGCGGATGTGCGGTTTTCCATCCTGTTTTAACATCAAATCATATTTTTTACACCTATTCTGATGCATATACACGCAAAAATACGAAATTTATTCAAAAAATTCATTTGCTTTGCAGATTATTTGAGAGCAAAGAAACTGAGTTTTAAGTTCATTAAACGATTAATAACAGTACTAAAAAAATGACCTGGAACAGCTTCGGATCATTATCATAAATTTAGAATACGATGGCACAGGAAGATGTTTTTAAGAAATTGGTATCACACTGCAAAGAGTATGGTTTTGTATTTCCTTCAAGTGAGATCTACGACGGGCTTGGAGCCGTATACGACTATGGGCAGATGGGTGTGGAGCTGAAAAACAATATAAAGAAATATTGGTGGGACAGCATGGTGTTACTGAACGAAAACATTGTGGGGATCGACTCTGCCATATTTATGCACCCCACTATCTGGAAAGCCTCCGGACATGTGGATGCCTTCAACGACCCCCTTATCGATAACAAAGATTCCAAGAAACGGTATCGTGCCGATGTACTGATCGAAGACCAGCTGGCAAAATACGATGAAAAGATCGATAAAGAGGTAGCCAAAGCTGCCAAACGTTTCAAAGAGGCTTTTGACAAAGAACAGTTCCGTGCCACCAATCCCCGTGTACTGGAGAACCAGGCTAAAAGAGAGGCACTCCATGCTCGTTTTGCCAAAGCACTGAACGATAACAACCTGGAAGAACTGCGCCAGATCATTGTGGATGAAGAGATCGTATGCCCTATCTCCGGAACCCGCAACTGGACCGATGTGCGCCAGTTCAACCTGATGTTCTCTACCGAAATGGGATCGACCAGTGATGGGGCGATGAAAGTATACCTCCGCCCGGAAACAGCACAGGGTATCTTTGTAAACTACCTGAATGTGCAGAAGACCGGTCGTATGAAGATCCCGTTCGGTATCGCCCAGATCGGTAAAGCTTTCCGTAACGAGATCGTAGCCCGTCAGTTCATCTTCCGTATGCGTGAATTCGAACAGATGGAAATGCAGTTCTTTGTACGCCCCGGTTCTGAACTGGAATGGTTTACTAGATGGAAAGAGACCCGCTTGAAGTGGCACAAAGCCCTTGGGTTCGGCGATGATCATTACCGTTACCACGACCACGATAAACTGGCTCATTACGCCAATGCAGCTACCGATATCGAATTCCTGATGCCTTTCGGCTTTAAAGAAGTAGAAGGTATCCACTCACGTACTAATTTCGACCTGAGCCAGCACGAAAGTTACAGTGGAAAGAATATCAAATATTTCGATCCGGAACTCAACGAATCCTACACTCCGTATGTGGTAGAAACTTCTATCGGGGTTGACCGCATGTTCCTGAGCATCCTGAGCGCTTCTTACTGCGAAGAAAAACTCGAGAACGGTGAAACCCGTGTAGTATTGAAACTCCCTGCTGCCCTGGCACCGGTAAAACTGGCGGTGATGCCGCTGGTTAAGAAAGACGGCCTGCCGGAAAAAGCACGCGAGATCATTGACGAACTGAAATTCCACTTCCACTGCCAGTACGACGAAAAAGATAGTATCGGTAAACGCTACCGTCGCCAGGATGCCATCGGTACTCCCTATTGTATCACCATCGATCACCAGTCACTGGAAGACAACTGTGTAACCATCCGTCACCGCGACACCATGGAGCAGGAACGGGTAGCTATCGCCGATCTGAAAAATATTATTGCCGACAAAGTAAGTATAACCAGCCTGGTGAAAAAACTTTTATAAAAAATGATGAATAAGAAATTTAACTTTATACCTGCCTTACTGATTATTCTGATGATTTTTTCCGT
>JAJPZL010000069.1:0-9899 GCA_021204375.1 Bacteroides sp. | reverse complement strand
TGATAAGGTAGATGAGTATGCTAACTGGAAAGAGAGAAATTTAGCCTATTGGGATTTATTGAGTATAGCTGCGGAAGAGCCGGGAAGCAAACTGGTACGAATGGAGTCTCTTTATAATACCGGAAGCTTTTTCTATTACGAAGAGATAGAAGTAGTAGACTTCAAGGAAGAGATGGATAGAGAGGAATCTCCTTTATCAACCGATACGGTAAATTTTCATTATAGAGGAAAGCTTATCAACGGCTATGTTTTTGATCAGACTTTTACTAATGAAGAATTTAATCTGGATTTTGTATTTGATTCTTATAAAAAAGGTACTGTCGGAAGTTTTGTATCTACATTTTCTACCGCACTTCAATATATGAAACGGGGAGATTACTGGAAAATATATATTCCTGCCGAATTAGGATATGGCAACAGTGGATATGGAAGTATTCCCGGAGGAAGTGTAATGATCTTCGATATCATACTGGAAGATTTCTGACCTCCACAGCCGAATAAATAAACTTATTAACTACCGCCCGTTTACAGTGGCTGTTGCATAACCTAAAAGTGTCTTGTGTTCCCGCCGGCTTCACAGCCCCACATGGTACAGTAGCGGCTATGAAGCCGGCGGCATCATTTCAGCCTGTTTCATCGAAAATCATACAGATAAAAAAATAGGAATCCTTGCAGGTTTTATCCTGTTATGCATATCTTCTGCACTTTCTGCCAACGACTCTACCCAGGTAAAGCCCCAACACTTTGTATCTTTCAATACGGTAGATGGCTTTGTATTTCTCACCAACGAATCGGTACAGGGAGAATACAGCATTCCCCATTATACATCGTTCTCTCTTAAATATGAATTAGCCTCCAAAAGCGATAAATGGGAAGATTATGCCTACGGCTTGCCCTATGTAGGGGTCGGATTCTACATGGCTGAATTCTATCGCCACGACGACCTGGGGCAACCTTTCTCTATCTATCTGTTCCAGGGAGGAAGACTCCGGCAATTTACCGACCGCTTTTCACTGAATTATGAAGTGAACCTGGGTAGCTCTTTTAATTGGAAACATTATGATCCGTTCGACAACCCCTATAACCTGGCATTAGGTTCTACCGTCAATGTACATGTAGCGGCCAGTGCCTACCTGCAATGGAAATTTGCTAAGAAGTTCGATTTCAACGCAGGCTTATCGCTGACCCACTTCTCTAACGGGGCAACAGCTCTGCTCAATAGCGGACTTAATATGGCATCGGTCTTTGTAGAGCTCTCCTAAGTTTTTAACCTTGGGGTGTATCTTGCCAAGTTTGATGCAACCCTTGTTCCCCCCCCGCTTTTAATCAACATTACCAGCACGATCTCTCTTTTCTGATCTCTTCCCGCCATGCAGAAGTAGATACCCTGGGGACCGGGCTGGCTAGCGAATTTACCGAGCGGGAATTTAAAGTGCTCGGTAGTAGTTATGCCTTTCTGTTTGCCAATAACTACCGGTATAAATGGGGACCCAGTACCGAATTTGCATACGATGAAAGTGTAGGGATCACCTCCTGGCGCGAATTGCATCCGGAGAGTGGAAGAACATTAGACCGGGTAAAGCTGGGCAGGCTCCACGAACGATTCAGCTGGGGATTATCCATGAAAGGAGAGATTGTACAACCCCACTATTCCGTCTTTGCCAATATAGGCTATGATCTTATACACAGCCATAAAAAAGAGAGCCGCATTTACCAGATCCTGGGAGTCAAACTCTATCTCCAGAATAATCTCTTCGGGACCTTTGGTATTCGTGCCACCGATCTGTGCCGGGCACAATATCTCTACTGGAACCTGGGATATACGTTTACTACCAAAAAGCGGCAGAAGAGTTTATAGATCGCTATAAAACATTTTACAACGCAAAGCCTCTTGTGTTGCCGGTGGGGATGGGGTGAAGGCCCTACTGATCCCAGCCCTGTACGGAAGTGCCGGGTATCAGGTTAGCAGGTCCGGGAGTGCTGCAGGCACGATACCTTTTTACTTCCTCACCCATCCATCCACCATATAAATAGTACGATCCGTAATAGTAGCCAACCCTTCATCGTGGGTAACGATCACAAAAGTCTGCCCGAACTCTGCCCGGAGTTGGAAAAAAAGCTGGTGAAGCTCCTCTTTATTGTGGGTATCCAGGCTACCCGAAGGCTCATCGGCCAGAATGACGGAAGGATGATTCACCAATGCCCGTGCTACGGCCACCCGCTGTTTCTCCCCTCCGGAGAGTTCATTCGGCTTATGGGTAGCCCGGTCCGAAAGTCCCATAAATTGAAGTAATTCGGTAGCCCGTGTCGTAGCCTCTTTGGAAGAAGCACCGGCAATAAAAGCGGGGATCATCACATTTTCAAGGGCGGTGAATTCCGGTAAAAGCTGGTGGAACTGGAACACAAACCCGATCTTCCGGTTACGGAAGGCAGAGAGCTCCTTCTCCTTCATAGTACTGATCACCGTACCCTCAATCTCTACCGTTCCGGCGTCGGGACGATCCAGCGTTCCCATAATCTGCAAAAGAGTGGTCTTTCCGGCACCACTGGGCCCTACTATACTGACAATTTCTCCCTGGGCTATATCCAGATCAATGCCTTTTAGTACCTGCAACGTGCCAAAGCTTTTGGTGATCTCCCGTAACCGGATCATACTTTCTCTGTTTTATAAATGGTTTATAATCTCTTTATCATATATTCTGCCAGGTAACAACCGAATACCGCCGGCATATAACTCACCGTACCACAGGTCGATTTTTTATTCCGCTCTCCTTCCGTGAGTATGACTGCCTCCGGATCGGGCTGTTCCGTACTGAACACAACAGGAAGTTTACGTTTTACCCCCATCTTTTGCAACCGTTTCCGCACCGCTTTACTTAGCCCGCAATGATAAGTATCCCGGATATCGGCAAAACGTACCTGGGTAATATCACTTTTGGCACCGGCTCCCATGCTGGAAACAATACGGAGCCGACGGTTCAGCGCATGGTAGATCAAAGAACATTTCGGACTGAGCGTATCAATAGCATCTACAATGAAATCGAACGTATCCGAATCCAGCAACTCCGGAATAGTATCCTCTTTCAGATAGAGCGAATGTACGGTAAGCCGCAGATCCGGATTAATATCCTTCAGACGGGCCGCCACTACAGCCGCCTTTTCCAGCCCGAGCGTAGAATGCAGTGCCGGAAGCTGACGATTGATATTGCTGGGTTGAATGGTATCCCCATCCACAATCGTCATCTTCCCTACTCCGGCCCGGCAGATCTGCTCCGCCGCATAGGCTCCAACCCCTCCCAGGCCCACCACCAATACATGTGCCTGGCTCATCCGTTCTGTTTTCTCTGTTCCGAAGAGAACTTCGGTACGTTGTTTCCACTCCATTTCCTGCTACTACTCTTTCTTTTTAAACCATTTATAGAACCAGCGTCCCACGCTTTCGTATTGCAGCGACTCACTCTGCCCACGCGGATCGGAGAAGGTGATCGTCTCATCCGGATCGCCGTATTGGTCGGGATAAAGCACCATCAGACTGTTGTTGGAAAAATATTTCCCGATCAAAGTAGGAAGATCCT
Source organism: Bacteroides sp. (assembly GCA_021204375.1). GTDB lineage: Bacteria > Bacteroidota > Bacteroidia > Bacteroidales > Bacteroidaceae > Bacteroides. The sequence goes on along the minus strand of JAJPZL010000069.1, from coordinate 6,324 downwards.
CAAAGTCGGCATGGTAAGAGATAGTCCCTCGGCGGGCCGTTACAATAACCAGCAGATGCTCAAAGTCCACCTGCCTGGAGAGGTTTATCAGATCATCCCAGGAATCCATCAGCGTATAATCCGTCCGCAACGCTTTGTAATGCTTATTAATATAACTACTGATACGCCCCATGGTTTGCCGGGTGGCACAAAAATGTACCCGGCACCCTATCTGGCTTCCCATCCGACAAAGTCTCTCCACCCATTTGGTAAAACCGACTTCAAATTCCGCCTTCAGGGGAACAGCCACAATAATACGGCGCATGGTATTAACCGGCATCAGGAAACGGACGATCATGATCTGACGGTGTAACCCTTTCAGCAGGCTCTCTGTCTTACTTCCGTAGAAAGAGTCTACAATATTGGTTTTCCGGTGAAGACCGATAACCACCTCAGAAGCATTGTATTCCCGGTAAGTATGAATGATACCGGAAGCGATATTCAGGTCGAAACGGGTAACCGTATGCAGGGTTACATCGGCAGAAGCAGCAATTTTAGCAGCCTGTTCGAGGTACCGTTTTCCTTGTATCTGTTTGAGTTCAGTAGTATTATTATCATTGATCACGTTCAATCCGATAAGACCATCCTTCCGCCTGGGGTCTTTCATTATAAGAGCCGTATTGATCAGGTATTCAATCGTATCAGGATTTGACATCGGGATCAGGATATTCTCCTCCTCCTGAGGTCTATTCTCTACCTCTTCCGTATTATCCATCAATACAATTTTACGGGCAGCCCGCTCGGTAGCCAGCGAACTGATAATACAGGTAAAGAGGATCATTACCACCGTACCGTTAAGTACATCATCATTGAGCAACGGTACTCCCGGAGAGACTTCAATTCTATTACTAATGAGCACGGCAGCCAATGTAGCAGCCGCCTGGGCATTACTGAGCCCGAACATTACCGAACGCTCCTCCGGCTGCATCCGGAAACTTTTTTGTGTGATCCAGGCAGTTACCCATTTGGAAAGAGTAGCCACTACCGTCATAACGACCGCTACTTTCAGGGCCTCTCCACCGGTAAAAAGCGTCCGCACATCAATGATCATCCCCACCCCGATCAGGAAATAAGGAATAAAGAGAGCATTTCCCACAAACTCCAGGCGGTTCATCAGCGGAGAGACGTAGGGAATAAGCCGGTTCAGGATCAATCCCACCAGGAAGGCTCCCAGGATCCCTTCCAGTCCCGCCAGGTCGAACAATCCCCCTCCCAGGAACACCGCAGCCAATACGAAGATGAACTGCATAATGTTATCTTCGTACGTACGGAAAAACCAGCGGCAGATCAGGGGAAGGAAGAAGATCAGCACCGTACATACCAACGTCACCTTTACACCCAGTTCAATCCAGAACCAGTGGTCTACTTCATCCTTATATATCCCTGTGATCCCAGCCAGCACCAACAGAGCCAGGGTTACGGTAATAGCAGTCCCCCTAATGGTGATACTCACACTCCGGAGGCGGGTAAGACCATACCGGCTGATAATAGGATAAGCGATCAGGGTATGCGAGGCATACATACTGGCCAGCAATACCGAAGTGGTAAAATTGTACCCCAGGAACTCCATATTGCTCCATACCCCCAGCCCCATCGGGATCAAAAAGGTAAAAAAGCCGAAGACAAGAGCTTTGAACCGGTTCTTCTTGGAATCGTCCATATCCATTTCAAGACCCGCCAGAAACATAATATAATATAATCCTACTTTTCCAAAGAGTTCAAAACTACTGTCCCTCTCTAATATATTAAAACCGTACTCACCCACCACGATCCCTGCCAGGATCATACCTATAATATGAGGGATCCGTAATCTTCCCAGGATCATCGGTGCGAACAGGATGATGAGAAGTACCAGAAAGAATATCCAAGTAGGATCAGTTACAGGTAAATGAAGATTATCAAACAGATCCATTTTTCTTTTCGTAAAATCAGGTTATTGTTTCTCTTGAATGTTTTTGCAAAATAACAAAAAAGATGGGAGTTCACAAAGATCCTGTTCCTTTACTTTACGATCCGGAAGGAGAATTTATACTTCTTTACCACCCCGTGGTCGGGATGCAACAATTCTACAATAAAATATAGCTCCCCGATAGCTGTATCTTTCCCTGTGTACTCTTTCCGTCCCAGCTGAGTGTACCCGAAGTTCCTACCGAATGGTTGTGGTATAGCTTACAAACGGTTACGCCGGTTATATCGTAAACCACTGCCCGCACCAGGTATCCGTCTCCCGGAAGTTGGAAATGCAGGAGCAGCCTCTCTCCCTGCCAGGGATTAAACCGGGTGCTTTCCAGCCGGAACTCCGGCTGATCCGATGCGGAGCCGGACTCCGTATGAATGGAATTCTCCCGCCCCGGGGTAGCATATCCATAATCTTCAGCCGCCGAACGCCAGTTATCCGGATCACCGGAGGAAAGCGCAGGATGTCTCTTCTCTAAGGAGATCCCACTCTTATCACTTTGCAACGTGGTGTGCATTTTTACCGTATAGCTCACTTCATCGATCACTTCTCCCTCCGCAGAGAGTAAGACCAATATACCGGAACTATTATTGAGGGCAGATAATCCGGGAACTTCCACCACACACTCCGCAGGCGCATCGTATTGTTGGATCACCGTTTCACGGTTGGCCGTAAAGCAAAGATAGGAAGCCGCAGCAAACACAGATTCTTCACCGGCAAGCAGCCAGCTACCCGTCATATAGCTGCCGTCTTCCCGCTTTTTACGCAGAATCATCCCCCGGATATCTATATTCTGACCACTATTATTATAGAGTTCCATATACTCTTGTCCCGATGGCTTGGGATGGAACATGATCTCATTGAAGAGGAGAGCACCGGAAGAGAGTTCGGTAACCCCTTCGGGAACCGGCTGAACTGGATCAGAAGAGAATTCCTCATCCGATAGTTCGCTTTCCGGTAGATAGCAGTTAGTAAGAAAAAACAAAAAAAACAGTGCAATAAATGATTCTTTTCATAGGATTCAGCGATTAATATGGCAAAATTGTACTAATTTTGCAGTGTGTTATTTCTGGTCACAAAGATAAAAGAATAACCGTTTAATTATTAATTAACAAAAGAAAAAAGATGAAAGTAGCTATTGTTGGTGTTAGTGGTGCTGTGGGACAAGAGTTCCTGCGCGTACTCGATGAAAGAGACTTCCCGTTGGATGAGCTTGTACTATTCGGTTCCAAACGCAGTGCCGGTAGTAAATACACCTTCCGCGGTAAGGAGATCGAGGTCAAACTTCTGCAACACAACGATGACTTCAAAGGTGTTGATATCGCTTTCACCTCAGCCGGAGCCGGAACCTCCAAAGAATTTGAAAAGACCATTACTCAATATGGAGCAGTGATGATCGATAATTCAAGTGCGTTCCGGATGGACGATGATGTACCTTTGGTAGTTCCAGAAGTGAATGCTGAAGATGCAAAGAAACGTCCGCGCGGCGTAATTGCCAACCCGAATTGTACAACCATTCAGATGGTAGTGGCCCTGAAAGCCATTGAGAACCTCTCCCATATCAAACGGGTACATGTATCCACTTACCAGGCTGCCAGTGGTGCTGGTGCCGCTGCGATGGACGAACTCTACGAACAGTACCGCCAGATCCTGGCCGGCGAAGAGGTAACTGTGGATAAATTTGCCTACCAGCTTGCCTTCAACCTGATCCCGCAGGTAGATGTTTTTACAGAGAACGGATACACCAAAGAGGAGATGAAGATGTACAACGAAACCCGCAAGATCATGCACTCGGATGTAGAGGTAAGTGCCACCTGCGTACGTGTACCGGCCCTCCGGGCTCACTCGGAAAGCATCTGGGTAGAGATAGAACGTCCCGTCTCCGTAGAAGAAGCCCGCCAGGCATTTGCCAACGGTACAGGCCTGGTATTGCAGGACGATCCGGAAAAGAAAGAGTACCCGATGCCGCTCTTCCTTTCAGGAAAAGACCCCGTATATGTAGGACGCATCCGCAAAGACCTTGCCAACGAGAACGGGCTCACCTTCTGGACCGTAAGCGACCAGATCAAGAAAGGGGCTGCACTGAACGCCGTTCAGATCGCAGAGTACCTGATCGCCGAAAAAGATATGTAAGAAAGATACCGGCAGGTAGTAGAATGGCTGAGCCATTCTACTACCTTTTTTATAAAAACCTAACCTGCTAAATCCTGAAAAAAATGAAACCGCACGTCATCGGACTCTCCTGTTCACCCATCCCTTTAGTAAATATCGCCATTATCGGATTGGGTAACCGCGGAATGCTCGCGGTCCATCGTCTCCTTTATATCCGCGGTTGCCGTATTATAGCTTTGTGCGATCTGCAACCCGAACGACTGAAAGAGGCTTCCACTATTATCACCTCACACAACATTCCTTCCCTTGCTTTATATAGGGATCCTGACGACTGGAAACTGGTTTGTGAACGTGCAGATATTGATCTAATCTATCATTGCACCCACTGGCAACTCCATACTCCTATTGCCGTATACGCCATGCAACAGGGTAAACATGTCGCCATAGAGGTACCCGCTGCTCTTTCGGTGCGGGAGTGCTGGCAATTGGTAGATATAGCCGAAGCTACCCGCCGCCACTGCATGATGCTGGAGAACTGTTGCTACGATCTGTTTGAACTGGCTACGCTGAATATGGCCCGGCAAGGGTTGTTCGGTGAGATCGTACATGCGGAAGGTGCCTATATACACGACCTGCGTGCCATGAACTTCGATCCCCATACCTATTACGGTATGTGGAGTCTCAGGCATAACGAACAACATACGGGGAATCCCTATCCTACCCACGGACTGGGGCCGCTCTGCCAGCTACTCCGGATACACCGCAGCGACCGGATGGCGTATCTAGTCTCTATCTCTTCCGCTCAGTTTGGGATGACGGAGTATGCTATAGAGAAATTCGGCCCTGAAAGTGTGCAGGCACAAAAAGAGTACAAAAAGGGAGATATGAATACCACCCTCATACGGACCATCCAGGGAAAAACGATACTGGTCCAGCACGATATCAGTAATCCACGTCCTTACAGCCGTATTTACCATATTACAGGCACCCGGGGCATGGCACAGAAGTAGCCGGTTCCTCTCTTTGCATTCGCACCCGGCAGCGAAGAGTATCTCAGTCAGGAAGAGACCCGGGAATTGCTCCGTACCTATGAACACCCCTTTGTAAAAGAGTATGGAGAAAAAGGAAAAGAGGTTGCCGTGGAACGCCGGTTACGGGATTTTATAATGGACTCCCGACTGATCCACTGCCTGAACCAGGGATTACCGTTAGACCAGGATGTATATGATGCAGCCGAATGGTCCTGCCTGGTGGAATTAACCGAATCCTCGGTTAACAAGGGCTCCGTGCCGGTTGAAATACCCGATTTTACACGGGGCAGGTGGAAAGAGTAACACCAGCAAGAATTTCCCGGCCTTATAACACCCTCCCTCCGGTGAAAGGATACGTACGGCCGGAAAACGGTATCACCTCCGGCAAGAGCCTTATAATTACCCTTTTACATAATAAAAGATCAGAGGATCCCTTTCCTGCTATCTACCTATTCCTGATAAACAATTCACTACCTATTAATTAAAAGCTAACGGAAAAAAAGTCATTTACTGCCCGGTTGCTCATCGTTTACCGCCCGTTTTCTGATGAGCAACCGGGCATTTTCCCATCAGCAACCGGGCGTTTTCCCATCAGAAAACAGTTAGTTGCTCACCAGAAACAACCTAACTTCCCATCAGCGATCAACTAATTTCTTATCAGAAACAGCTTAACAAACGAATAAGATCCGGCAGGAAAACAGATAGAGTATGGTGTAAAAAAGAGAAGGGATCGGTATTCTTTCCATAAAAGTATGCCCTGAAATCCATTAAAATATACTAAATAACTCCTCTCTCCGGATCCAGAAATGAGTGATCTCTCCAAATACATAGTGGCGGTAATCGCTCGCCGTTTGATAAACTTCACGGATATACTCTTTAGCCTCCGTGGTATAAAAATCACCGGGAGCAGGGGTAGTGATCTGCGTCAACTGGCACTCCATTATCAACCGGGCCTCTTTGAAAGAGATAGTACCGGAAGGAGTCCGCATAGCTGTGAGCCGGGTCTCTTTCATCTTTTCACTCTCCCTGCCCGATTGGCTACCCAGCAGGAGCATCTCCTACCTGTACTCTTCCGGAAAGTAAGTGAGGGTATAGGTTTGTTCTTTCCGCATCAATTCCAGGGTGTAACGTGATATACGATTTCTTATAGGTGAACTTCAAAATCAACTTTTGTTATTGAATCGA
>JAJPZL010000118.1 GCA_021204375.1 Bacteroides sp. | reverse complement strand
GTAGAGGCGGCTCCGGGAGAATATAGCAGCAGCGATGCCGGAAGAGCCACTTCCGGAGCCGCCTCTACCCTGCTGATCAAAGTCTACCTTACCCGGGAAGAGTGGAGCCAGGCAGCCCGGAAAGCAGAAGAGCTGATAAGTAAGGGATGGTATGACCTTTTCGAAAATTTCGAAGATGTATATAATGTGGCTACCAAGAACGGCAGGGAACATATCTTCTCCGCCCAGCACAGAGGGAACATCGGATACGATATCAACCACCTGGCATTTACGACTGCTCCCGTTGAATTTAACGGCGATTATATCGATGCTCCTAACCACGAAAGCGGCCTGTTCGAAAGTTTTTCGGAAGAAGATACCCGGAAATATGTCACTTTTGTGAAAGAGGTGGTAGATCCCGCCACCGGAGAGCTGATCACACTCAGCGATATCCACTGGAATAAATACTGGGACCCGGATACTCCCTATAACCAGGCAGAATCGTCTAAGAACCTGTCGTTGTTGCGGTATGCAGATGTTTTACTGATGTATGCGGAAGCATCCAACGAGCTTGGAAACAGCCGGACAGCTTATACCTACCTGGATAAGATCCGGGAGCGGGCGGGTATCCCACTGCTGGAGGATATAGCACCCAATCTCTCCAGGGAGGAGTTCCGTGATTCACTTTTCCAGGAACGCCGCAAAGAGCTGGCACTGGAGTATCAGCGTTGGTTCGATCTTTCCAGCCGGGATTCCGAAGAGTATATAAAAGCCCTCCGGGCAGCCGGAAAGACCAATGCGACAGCCCGCCATATCCGCTTCCCGATTCCTCAGCGGGAACTTAACCTGAACCCCAATTTAAAACAGATCGAACTTTGGAGAAACTATTAAACAGCATTCAATAATTATATAGAGTACAGATGAAAACAATGAATCACAAACTGGTTTCCGCTACACTGGCTGTAGCGGGAACCTCCTCCCTTTTCGCCGCCGGTGAAAAGAGACAAGACCCACGTCCAAATATTATCCTGATTATGGTAGATGATATGGGTTATTCAGACCTGGGCTCGTATGGTTCGGAAATAGAAACCCCTAACCTGGACCGCCTGGCCGAAGAAGGAGTACGTTTCCGGGAGTTTTACAATAACTCGATCAGTGCTCCCACCCGGGCTTCCCTGATCACCGGGCAATACTCACACAAAGCCGGTATCGGTTATTTTGATGTCAACCTGGGGTATCCCGGCTATCAGGGTTACCTGAACCGGGAATCGCTCACCTTCGGAGAGGTATTGCAAACAGCAGGCTATTCAACCTTTATCAGTGGAAAATGGCACGTAGGGAAAGAACCGGACCAGCAACCCCTCCAGCGAGGTTTCGACCGTTTCTACGGGTTTCTGAGCGGCGCCAGTAACTTTTACGACATCGGAGAATATGGAGAAGCTCCTCTCGTAACGCTGGTACATAACAACGACCCGGTCACTCTCCCGCCGGGCGATTACCTGACCAATACCATTACCGACCATGCACTGAACTTTATACAGGAAAACAGCGATACCGGTAAGCCCTTTTTCCTCTATCTTCCGTTCAACGCACCACATTGGCCGCTTCAGGCTCCGGCAGAAGATATAGCCAAATATCATGGCAAATTTAAGGAGGGCTGGGATATACTACGTGAAAAACGGATTGAACGCCTGCGCCAGCTGGGTATTCTCCTGCCGGGACAAACTGTTTCGGAGCGGGATGAAGAGGTTCCCCTGTGGGAGTACCTGAATTATGACCAGAAAGAACTCTGGCAGCGAAAGATGGAGGTATATGCCGCTATGATCGACCGGGTAAACCAGAATGTGGGTCGTTTGCTGGAGAGCCTCGAAGAGCTGGAACAGGCCGACAACACTCTGATCCTGTTCTTCTCTGATAACGGAGCACAGGGTGGCTTTACTCCCCTGCATCGTAAGACTCCCCGGAATACAGGCCCTATCGGCACTCCCGGTTCGTGGGACTATCAGGAACAACCGTGGGCCTATCTATCGGTTACTCTCCTGAGACAATATAAGGATGACTTCCACGAAGGGGGTTTCTGTACTTCGTTCGTAGCCTGGTATCTGAAGAAAATCCCTGCCGGACGCCTTGTAAAAGGTACAGGCCACATTATCGATGTAGCTCCTACCCTATATGAACTGGCAGGAGCGAAATATCCGGTGGAGTTCAAGGGAATAAAAACCCATTCGCTACCGGGCCGGTCGCTGCTTCCGGTACTGGAAGGCAAACGGGAGGAAGTAGAACGTCCGGAACCTCTTTTCTGGGAACGTGCCGGTAACCGTGCCGTACGACAGGGCAACTGAAAACTGGTATCCTCTTATCCCTCTACCAAATGGGAACTTTACGACCTGGATACAGACCGTGGCGAGACCCGGAATGTGGCAGCCGACCACCCGGAGTTGGTACGGGAGCTCTCTGCTCTTTATTTTGAATGGGCCGGCCGTACGGGTGTGGTTGATTATAATACCATTCGTCCGAAACGTGGGGAGGTACGGGTATCTGCAGGAAGAAGAGCAGCTTCATTTTAAATTCTTTTCTTTACCAGGATACTTCTTACCCGGAGAGAATATCTCCCCTCAGACAAAGAAAACGCATCGGGGGAACATCTCCCGATGCACCATAGAGTTCACATAGTTATAATGTCCGATTAAACTACTCAAGCACTAAAGAGACCAAAACCGTAAATGCAAATCAGGAAAGGACAATTTCCCTGTTTTCCCCAAACACCGTTCTGTACTTTTTTTCAAACGGTTCTATACTTTTTTCTACACCGTTCTATACTTTTTTTATGTAGCCCTGTACTTTTTTCGACCATTCGTTTATCGTGAGAAAAACTTAGTGAATTATCAGCCCTCCATTCACTAAGTTTTTTATAATAAACTAAGTTTTCCGGAAGACGAATGATGGAGAATGATAGTAAAAAGTTGGATATTTTTTATCCAATAAACTATATACTTCTATAAATAAGATAATTGTCCTTACAAACATGATCGATGATAATATTTTTTAATTTTTAATTTCTATGTAGAAGAGAGCAGCAGGAGAACAGAGAGAAGAAGAGTAAAACTCAGTAAGCAAACAATTAAGCAAAAATAAGAGATTATTGCTATATTTA
>JAJPZL010000384.1 GCA_021204375.1 Bacteroides sp. | reverse complement strand
TATTAAGCCGGATGTTAATTAAGACCTGCACGCAGGGCTAAAATAACTGATCAGTCTTACCCCCCCCCCCCGCGGATATAACCTGGATGTATATATTACGATCGGTGGATTCAATGATGAGCTGAATGCAGGGATCGGTATTCCGCTGTATCATCCGACCGAAGGAGATAACGGAGATTACATCATCCGGACAGGAGCACAGCTTATTACGATGTCTTACCTGATGCGTCACTATTACGATGGAAGCACCATTGCGTGGCCTACATTGACCTATACCATAGAGCCTACACTGGCTCTTACAGAGGAAGAGGCTGCCCTCTATATTCCGATACCGCGTTCTCTCTTTACAGGAACTATTCTTTATAACGGAGAATCTGTAAGTTCTATTCCCTATGGTAACGGAGAGGTACTCGAACTATTTGATGAGGAAAATTAAAATACATCTATATGAAAAAAATTATCTACATACTCTACAGTTGTACACTGGCATTTATGGCAGCTTGTACCAACGAGCAAGCTGTTGACAGATCCCAGGAAAGTTTGTATATACAGGGAATAAAAATTTTGCTCGGAGAAACAGATTCGGATGTTGTCAGTCGGGCTCTCTCGGATTATAGCGTCAATCAAAGTAACGACCCTACCGGTACACTGACCGGACGGGAAACCTGGAACCTCGATGTCACTATCTATGATGGAACCAACGCCTACCGAAGTCAAACTTTTACCTGGGACAGCACAGAGGAATACTGGGTGGGAGACACGCTGTTCTTCCCCAACTACACCCGGCAATTGGTAGAAGCAAAACTTTCTGCACCAGGCTGGAGTGAGATCAGGACCGATCAACGAATACTCAGCGATTTCCTGGAACAGGATGTATTGATCCAGAATGGAGAAGTATATATTACAGTATATCCCGGACACGACCCGGAGATCCCTATGAAACACGCTCATACTATACTGGATTTCCGGATAAACGGTATTGATCCGGCACAGCTGGATTCAGTGATCATACTTATAGGAGATACCGCTTACCTGCCCTACCAGGTAGTAAGTGGTACTGTTCCCGAATATATTGTTATTATTCCTCCGGGTACCACTTCACCTACCGTAAGGTTGGTTACGACGGAAGCTACCCGTTATCTACAAACGACAGTAGGAGAAATCACAAATACCGATGTGAACGGCTGTTACTGTTTTATCCTCAATGGAATGCAACTGGAACTGGGAGAGATCACTGTCATTAACTGGATTACAGGCCTTGGCATACCCGGAGAATATACCACCGAAGAGACCTATCCAACTTTCCGTGGGCCGGCCAACCGTACTTATACTGTTACGTATGATAATGGTCTGAGTCAGGAGATCATTCTGAACGATCAGGGAGAATATACTGCCCGACCTGCGGGACGTGCGATCGTTTCCGTCAGTTATCAGGATAAGATACTTGAAATTGATCCTCCATACGTATTAAGTGGAATGATCATAGACCTCTACTCTTATTTTTCAAGGTTTGATCTTCTTTGAAAATACAAGATACACTTAATTTGAATGAGGTTGCCTGGTGTATCAGGCAGCCTTTCTTTTTTATCATTCAGGGCATACGCATCAAAATAGTTTATTTTTGAATATTTGTTCCAGGTATTCATTATCCCATCCTGACCTTTTTCTTTTTGATGCGATTCCTACCTTTCTTTCATCTTTTTTGAGTAATGCAAGGGCCATTTTTGAAATAACTGAAAAATTTTGCGCTGCGTTTCCGATTTTTCTGGTATTATCCTCCCTGAAAGAGATATCCGACTGCCAATGCAGCTTGTTTTCTATACTATAATGCGCCCGTATGGATTGGGCCACTAATTTTGGATCTTTTCCTAAAGAGATCCTATAATATCGGGTCTAAGGGATGGGCTTTTTCCCCTTTTATTCTTTGCTTGAGATGATCTTTACAAAGGATTTTAATCCTTTCCACTCTCTAAAGAGATAAAATAGATACCTCAGGAAAAATAAAGTAAGGTCCTAGAGAAATAGATTTACCGTAAAGATAAACCATTTTTCCATAAAGGAACAAAAACATTTTAATGCGTAGGCCCTCTCCTCCCTCTTATTCATTCTCTCTTATGAATTAAAAATGAAAAATATCTCCCATTCTCCTACCAAGCGTAGTTTTTGGTTTGTAAATCAATAGATTAAAGTGATGGAAGATGCAAAAAACCATCTCCCACCATCTCCCATATCTCCCACCGGGATCAGGCTGTATCCAAGTAACTTCCTCTTATTCACCGGTCTGTACTTTTTTCTACACCGTTCTATACTTTTTCCGACATGGTTCAGTACTTTTTATTATACCGTTCACTACTTTTTTGAAAGGAAATGTAATCCTTGTCCTTTCCTGATTTGTGTTTACAGTTCTGTTCTTTGGGTCTTCTGTTCACCGGGAGATGTTCTCCCGACCAGCCCCATAGACGAACAAGAATGAACATGCATGCACAAGAGATGAATAAAAGAGAAACAGGGGATGAACAAAAAACAGGAAAGCCAGGTACAGAAAGTAAGTAGTAGCCTGTAGCGGGGAAAAGCGTGTAACCCTTTCTAAAATTGGGCGCAACCATCTTTGATATTGAGCGCAACCATCTTTCAAAACGGATGCAACCCTCTTTTTTAACGGGTATAACCCTCTTTCTGAAAATTAGTTTATTTTCAAAAAAACTTAGTTTATCTTCAAAAAAAACTTAGTGAATTGTTGGGCACCAATAAACTAATTTTTTCTACGATTCACTAAGTTTTTACTGCAAGACGGATGGAAAAAATCACTGGCGGGTAAATTCAGATCCACCGGCGGGTGGTTTTCATTTACCGGCGGATGAAAAAATCCATTCGCCGTCTGTTTTAACTCTTGTAGAGACGCATGCGTCTCGTACGATGATAAAGTGGGAGATATGGGAGATGGTGGGAGATGTTTTTTGCATCTCCCATCAATTTAACCTATTGATTTACAATGTGAAAACTCCACCCGGTGGGAGAATGGGAGATTTTTACTATTTTTAATGTATATGGAAAAAGATCTGTGTCTATTAACAAAATGTGTCTGAAAGGCAGAGGGCATATGCATTACAATAGTTTATTTTGGCTCTGTCCATACT
>JAJPZL010000054.1 GCA_021204375.1 Bacteroides sp. | reverse complement strand
CGGCTGAGCGTATCAGCGGTTACCTGACCGAAAATCATCTTTATAATGAATATTTTCATGGCGGTATGGAACAACCCGACCGGGAACGGGCTCTCTATAAATTCAGTAATGGTAGCTGTCATGTACTTGTAGCTACCGACCTGGCTGCCCGTGGTCTTGATATCCCTGAGATCCAGAATATCATACATTACCACCTTCCTCTTCAGGAGGATGCTTTTACCCATCGTAATGGTCGTACGGCCCGTTGGGATGCTACCGGAAGTTCTTATGTCATTCTGCATGGAGAAGATATACTCCCCCCCCCTTACATTCCGGAAGATATTCCTTTCTATGAGTTACCGGAGCAGACAGGTAAACAACCTTGTCCCCTTTGGGCAACCCGTTATATAGGTAAAGGTAAAAAAGATAAACTTAACAAGATAGATATCGTAGGTTTTCTCCGTAAGATCGGTAAACTGGGCAGAGAGGATATCGGCCGTATCGATGCCAAAGACCATTATGCTTTTGTTGCCGTACGCCGGTCCTGCCTGCGCCAACTCCTTACGCTGATAAGAGGAGAAAAGATAAAAGAGATAAAAACAAAGATCGAAGAGGCCGACTGAACCTGCTGATCCGTTTTACAGATAAAGTTATCCATTGGCAGTCCCAGGTATCAATTTGATGAATAATTAGTGCATAAAAAGGAAAAACGAAAGAAAAAACCGGTCTTCTTCCGTTATTTCATTACAAATTATTTGTTGCAGCCGGATTAATTCGTAAATTCGCACGTCTTTTAAAGACTAAGATTAAAAATGTATAACCAAAACAAACAACTTCAAATGAAAAAGCATAATTTCAATGCGGGACCTTCCATTCTCCCCAGAGAAGTGATCGAAAACACAGCCCAGGCTATTTTAGATTTTAACGGCTCGGGACTTTCGATCATGGAGATAAGTCACCGAGCAAAAGATTTTCAACCTGTGGTTGATGAAGCCGAAGCCCTTTTTAAAGAACTACTCAATATCCCTGAAGGATATTCGGTATTGTTTTTAGGAGGAGGGGCCAGTTTGGAATTCTGTATGGTTCCCTATAATTTTCTTGAAAAAAAAGCTGCTTACCTCAATACGGGAGTATGGGCTAAAAAGGCCATGAAGGAGGCTAAAGGATTTGGTGAAGTGGTAGAAGTTGCCTCTTCGGCCGAAGCCAATTATACCTATATCCCGAAAGATTATAGTGTCCCTGCTGATGTGGATTATTTTCATATTACAACCAATAATACGATCTACGGAACAGAGCTGAAATCTGACCCGGATGTGAATGTTCCGCTGGTTGCCGATATGTCATCCGATATTTTTTCACGTCCGATCGATGTGTCCAGGTATATCTGTATTTACGGTGGAGCACAGAAAAATCTGGCTCCTGCAGGAGTCACTTTTGTGATCGTAAAGAACGATGCCCTGGGTAAAGTGTCCCGTTACATTCCCAGTATGCTTAATTACCAGACACATGTAGATAATGGTTCTATGTTCAATACTCCTCCTGTAGTTCCCATTTATATAGCTCTTCAGACGCTTCGCTGGATCAAAGCGAACGGTGGTGTAGGCGAAATAGAAAAAAGAGCGATTGAGAAAGCTGATATGCTTTACGGTGAGATCGACCGTAACAAAATGTTTGTCGGTATTGCCGTCAAGGAAGACCGTTCACGCATGAATATCTGTTTCGTAATGGCTCCTGAGTATAAAGAACTAGAAGCCGACTTTATAAAATTTGCCACCGAAAAAGGAATGGTAGGTATCAAAGGTCACCGTTCCGTGGGTGGTTTCCGGGCCTCTTGCTATAATGCTTTGCCGAAAGAGAGCGTACAGGCATTGATCGACTGCATGCAGGAATTTGAAAAACTACATTAATACAAAACTAGGATATGAAAGTTATCAATTGCCTTTTAGTGTCTCTGCAAAAAGGGTAATTGATAACTTTTGTATTTTATAAAAACACATCCATATGAAAATATTAGTTGCAACGGAAAAACCTTTTGCAAAAGTTGCGATAGATGGAATCCGTAATGTGATCCATGAAGCCGGCTATGAGCTTACATTATTAGAAAAATATAGTGATAAATCACAACTACTTGAAGCCGTAAAAGATGTAAACGCTATTATTATCCGCAGTGATATTATTGATGCTGAGGTAATGGACACAGCTCCACAGCTTAAGATCGTAGTACGTGCCGGTGCCGGATTCGACAATGTAGATACAGCTGCCGCTACAGAGTGTGATATCTGTGTGATGAATACTCCCGGACAAAACTCAAACGCCGTAGCTGAACTTGCTCTGGGTATGATGGTATATGCTGTACGTAACTTCTTTAACGGGACATCCGGAACTGAGCTCATGGGTAAAAAACTGGGTATTCATGCTTATGGGAATGTAGGCCGCAACGTAGCCCGTATTGCTAAAGGATTCGGTATGGAGATCTATGCTTATGATACTTTCTGCCCGAAAGAGGTGATCGAAGCCGACGGAGTAACCGCCGTAGCATCTGCCGAAGAACTCTACACGGTATCCGATGTGATCTCTCTACATATTCCGGCTACACCCGAAACCAAAAACTCTATCAATTACGAATTGCTGAACCGTATGCCCAAAGGAGGGATGCTGGTTAATACAGCCCGTAAAGAGGTTGTCAACGAAGCTGAACTGATCAAGCTGATGGCTGATCGTACCGATTTCAAATATATTTCAGATATTATGCCGGCCGCTCATGCTGAACTGACAGAAAAATATCCGAACCGTTATTTCTCTACTCCTAAAAATTGGGGTGCCCAAAAAGCCGAAGCCAATATCAATGCCGGTATTGCAGCTGCCCGCCAGATTGTAGCCTATTTTAAAGAAGGAGACGAAAAGTTCCGGGTGAACAAATAATAAAACAATCAACACCCGGGCAGGTAGATAGGTTAGTCTGTTTACCTGCCGGGTTTTTTATTTATCATAAATCTGATCCAAATGGCAGTAATCAAACCATTCAAAGGTATCCGTCCTCCGCAAGACCTAGTAGAAGAAGTGGCTTCCCGCCCGTAAGATGTGCTTAACTCCGAAGAAGCCAGAGCCGAAGCCGGAGATAACGAATAATCCCTTTATCAAATTATCACTCCGGAGATTGATTTTCCGGCGGGTACCGACGT
>JAJPZL010000450.1 GCA_021204375.1 Bacteroides sp. | reverse complement strand
CGTGGAACTCAGATAGATGTTAATACTGTCAATCCTTTGAAGCCCCAGCTGTTATACCTGGATTCAGTACATAGCCGGAAGGATATATCTATTTATATAAACTCACCGGGTGGTTCGGTATATGCCGGATTGGGAATATACGATACTATGCAGTTTATTTCAAGTGATGTGGTTACTATCTGTACCGGAATGGCTGCTTCTATGGCTGCTGTTTTATTGGTTGCCGGACAGGAAGGAAAGCGTTCTGCACTTCCGCATGCAAGGGTGATGATCCATCAGCCTATGGGTGGTGCTCAGGGACAGGCTTCTGATATTGAAATCACTGCCCGTGAAATTATGAAACTTAAAAAAGAACTTTATACAATTATTGCCAATCATTCGCATACTGATTTTGATAAGGTATGGGCAGATTCAGACCGTGATTATTGGATGACTGCACTTGAAGCGAAGGAGTATGGTATGATTGATGAAGTGCTGACACGCAAGAATACAGAACTTTAATAGGGATTAAATATTCAAAGAACTATTGTAAAATTGGAAGACTTAAAAAAGAATAAAGGAAAAAAACGGTGTAGCTTTTGCGGACGCCCTGAAGCGGAAGTAAATTTCCTTATAACCGGGGTAAATGGTTTTATTTGTGATAGTTGTTCTCTTCAGGCTTATGAAATAACGAAAAAGGCTTCTCAAATAGGACAAGCTACAACAGGAAAGACAAAACTCGATCTGAGTGAATTACCGAAACCTACAGCAATAAAAGAGTTCCTGGATCAGTATGTGATTGGTCAGGATGATGCAAAAAGATATCTTTCAGTTTCTGTGTATAATCACTATAAACGGTTGATGCAGAAAAATACTACTGATGATGTGGAGATTGAAAAATCAAATATCATCATGGTGGGTCATACAGGGACCGGTAAGACATTACTGGCTAAAACCATTGCCAAAATGTTGAAAGTTCCTTTCACTATAGTAGATGCTACTGTATTAACTGAAGCCGGTTATGTGGGAGAAGATATTGAAAGTATTCTGACCCGTCTGTTGCAGGTTGCTGATTATAATGTTCCTGAAGCTGAACAGGGAATTGTTTTTATTGATGAAATTGATAAAATAGCCCGTAAGAGCGATAATCCTTCCATCACTCGTGATGTAAGTGGTGAAGGAGTACAACAGGGACTCTTAAAACTCCTGGAGGGATCTGTTGTAAATGTTCCTCCTCAGGGAGGAAGAAAACATCCGGATCAGAAAATGATACCGGTTAATACCAAAAATATTCTTTTTATTTGCGGTGGGGCATTTGATGGTATTGAAAAAAAAATTGCCCAACGCCTGAATACACATATTGTAGGGTATACGGCAGCCCGTAAAACAGCTGTTGTCGATAAAAACAATATGCTTCAGTATATTGCTCCGCAGGATCTGAAATCGTTCGGACTTATCCCGGAGATTATCGGTCGTCTTCCGGTACTTACTTATCTGGATCCTTTGGACCGTGATGTGCTTCGGGCTATTCTTATAGAGCCTAAAAATTCTATTATCAAGCAATATATCAAATTATTTGAAATGGATGGTATAACATTAACCTTTCAGGAGAATGTATTTGACTATATTGTGGATAAAGCGATTGAATATAAGCTGGGTGCTCGTGGTTTGCGTTCTATTGTAGAAACTATTATGATGGAAGCTATGTTTGAGATTCCTTCGAAAGACCAGCAGGCTTTTGAAGTAACGCTTGAGTATGCACGTCAGCAGTTGGAAAAGGCCAATCTTGGGCGTTTACAGTCTGCCTGAAGGTATAACCGGTAAAAAATAGCTTTTCCGGATGTTCCGGAAAATACATCTGGATTTTACTTGATTTTTTGGAAGTTGTTTATAACTTTGTTTTTAAACTTGTTTAAAAGCACTAAGTTGTAATCATGAAAAACTATGTAAAATACTTTGTACGATGACAGAGAAGATGAATTTAATAACCCAGCTGAAAACTCATTTCGGATTTGATAAATTTAAAGGGAATCAGGAAGCCATTATTAATAATGTGCTTGCCGGTAATGATACTTTTGTACTGATGCCGACTGGAGGTGGAAAATCTCTTTGCTATCAGTTACCTTCTCTGATGATGGATGGTACGGCTATTGTTATTTCTCCGCTAATCGCTTTGATGAAGAATCAGGTAGACGCTATGAGAAATTTTAGCGAAGAAGACGGAGTTGCACATTTTATCAACTCATCTTTAAACAAGGCCGCCATTGATCAGGTTAAAGCTGATATAACTTCGGGTAAAACCAAATTACTGTATGTGGCACCGGAATCTCTGACCAAGGAAGAGAATGTTGATTTTCTGAAGGCTGTAAAGATATCTTTTTATGCAGTAGATGAGGCACATTGTATTTCGGAATGGGGACATGATTTCCGTCCGGAATACAGACGGATCCGACCTATCATTAATGAGATCGGAAAGGCACCTTTAATTGCTCTGACAGCTACTGCTACTCCCAAAGTGCAGCACGATATTCAGAAAAACCTGGGGATGATCAATGCGAAGATGTTTAAATCTTCTTTTAATCGTCCTAATCTATATTATGAAGTACGCTCCAAAACTAATAATGTTGATAAAGATATCATTAAGTTTATAAGAAATAATCCGGGTAAATCTGGAATTATCTATTGCCTGAGCCGTAAAAAGGTAGAAGAACTTGCTGAGATCCTTCAGGCTAATGGTATTAATGCCCGTCCTTATCATGCTGGAATGGATTCGAATACCCGGAGTGCCAATCAGGATGACTTCCTGATAGAAAAAGTAGAGGTAATCGTAGCTACTATCGCTTTCGGTATGGGAATTGATAAACCGGATGTACGCTATGTTATCCATTATGATATCCCCAAGAGCTTAGAAGGTTACTATCAGGAAACCGGACGTGCCGGCAGAGATGGCGGTGAAGGTAGATGTGTAACTTTTTACACAAACAAAGACCTTCAGAAGCTGGAAAAATTTATGCAGGAAAAACCTATTGCCGAACAGGAGATTGGTAAACAATTGCTTCAGGAAACCGCTACATACGCCGAGTCGTCTATTTGTCGCCGGAAATCCCTATTGCATTATTTCGGGGAGGAGTACAATGAAGAAAATTGTGGAAATTGTGACAACTGTTTAAACCCTAAAAAACAAGTGGAGGCTCAAG
>JAJPZL010000431.1 GCA_021204375.1 Bacteroides sp. | reverse complement strand
CACATGAAGGCTCTCATTGCTGCCCTGATCCTGGTTGCCGGGTTTATAAACACCTCATACGCAACGACATCCTACTATTTTCAGAAGCTGAATATCTATAACGGATTATCCCAGAATTGTGTAAACACCATCCTTCAGGACCGGCATGGGTTTATGTGGTTCGGTACCCGGGACGGCCTTAACCGGTATGACGGTACTACTTTCAAAGTGTTCCAGAACAATTTCACAGGGGATACCGGGTTAAAAAATAATTTTATTACCTCTTTGTTTGAAGACCAGAACGGGAATATCTGGATCGGTACGGATTTCGGTACCTATATTTACTACCCGGAAGAGGAGAGAATTGAAGAGTTCGGTGCAACGACCCGGGAAGGAAAACGAATAGAGAGGACCGTTACCAAGATAGGAGCCGGAAAGGAGGAAGAGGTATGGATCGCCGTAGCGGGATCGGGACTTTTCCACTATAAGATGGACTCCGAAGAACTTTCTGATTATGACCTGACCGATACTTATAATAATATCCGGGAATTTGCTATGGACGAAAATGGAAGATTGTGGATATCCTTCTACGGAGGACTCTATTATACGGATGACTCCCCGGAGAACCTGACTCCTTATACCACATCGGAAGGGGAAACTCCCTTTGTGGGAGAGGCGATCTCAAAAATATATTTCGGAGATTACAACAAACTATACCTGGGCTCTGAAAGCAACGGTGTCTATGAGGTGAACCTGGTTACGGGAAAGGTACGGAGATTAAAACTGACCCGGGGGATGAACAGGTATTTGTCCGTAACCTGCTTCTCTATTCGGATTCGCAGCTATGGATCGGATCGGAGAACGGATTATATATCTATAACCTGGAGGATAACAGTTGCAAAAACCTGACCAGTGACTTTTTTGATCCCTACTCCCTTTCGGACAATGCGATCTATTCTCTTTTTAAAGACCGGGACGTGGGTATCTGGATAGGCTCTTTCTTTGGCGGGATCAACTACTATTCCAGTGGTAATTCTTATTTCAATAAATATTATCCTTCGGGAAATAGCGGATCCCTCCAGGGAAGAAGGGTCCGGGAGATCTGTAAAGGAAAGAACAGTACCCTCTGGATAGGAACGGAAGATGCCGGGCTCTTTAGCCTGGATACGGAGACCCAAAAGTTCAGCCACTTTACCCCCAGCCAGGAATTCTCTAATATCCATGGTTTATGTATGGATGGGGATGATCTCTGGGTAGCGACCTTTTCGCAGGGAGTAAAAGTAATTAATACGCTTACGGGAAAGATCCGTTCCTTTAGTGCGGGAGATAACCCTGTGACCATTGATGATAATTATGTTTTCTCGATCTATAAAGCATCTACCGGGTATATTTACCTGGGCACTGCCAACTTCATGAGGAGATATGATAAACAGAGTGATAGTTTTCAGCAGATCCCGGAGCTGGACGATAACCTGATTTTCGATATTAAGGAGGATTCCCGGGGATATTTATGGATAGCTATCTACTCGAATGGGTTGTATTGTTACGATCCCGACTCAGGCCGGTGCGACCACTATATACATACGACGGCAGAGGATAGTCTGCCCATAGACAAGGTACTGAGCATTTTCGAAGATAGTAACAAAAATATCTGGATCACCACACAGGGAGGAGGCTTCTGTAAATTTATACCTGAGACAAATAGTTTCAGGCGCTTCAATAGTTCGCATGGATTACCCAATGATGTAGTATTCCAGATCCAGGAAGATGAAGAGGGTTTCTTTTGGTTGACTACCAATAAAGGACTGGTAAAATTTCATCCGGACAGGGGAGTAATGGATCTGTATACGGTAGCGGACGGACTCTTCAGCAGACAGTTCAATTATAAATCAAGCTACAAGGACCCGGGGAATACGATCTACTTTGGTACCACAGAGGGGTTGATCTCTTTTAATCCTCAGAATGTCCGGAAGAAAGAGGCTTCTACTCCGATCTACATAACCGGCTTTCTGCTTTTTAACCGGCCGGTAACAGTGGGAGACAAAGATTCGCCTTTGCAGAAAAGCATCACTTTTTCAGACCGGATCGTATTGAAGTATGACCAGAACACATTCTCTTTCCGGCTGGCTACGCTGGATTATCAGTTCCCACAGACCAGACAACTGGTTTATAGCCTGGAGGGGATAGACCGGGAGTGGCATCCGCTGGCAGAATCCTCCCTGATCAATTATTTCAATCTACCTTATGGTACATATAAACTACGGATCCGGGGAACGAACGGTACAGCGTGGGACGGTAGTGAAAAGGTACTGGAAATAGAACTAAAACCGCCCTACTATCTCTCTACGGTTGCTTATTTCATATATGTCCTGTTGATCTGGCTGGCTATTTATCAAACTATTGCCTATTGGAAAAGGCGTACCTTACGGAAGCAACAGATATTGCTGGATAAGTTTGAACAGAAAAAGGAGAAGGAGTTGTATGATTCGAAGATCAGTTTTTTACGAATGTAACCCACGAGATACGTACTCCGCTTACCCTGATAAAGGGCCCGTTGGAAAATATACTGGCACAGGATAGTATTACAGACCAGGAGATCCTGGAGGACTTGCGGATCATGAAGCAGAACACGGACAGGCTGCACGATCTGACCAACCAGTTACTGGACTTCCGGCATACGGAAAAGGAGAACCTGATCCTTAACTATGTAAGGTGCAACGTATCCCGGAAAATTGAAGAGATCTTCAAACGTTTTTCGCCTCTGGCCAAACAGAAAGG
The DNA here is from genome assembly GCA_021204375.1 of Bacteroides sp. GTDB lineage: Bacteria > Bacteroidota > Bacteroidia > Bacteroidales > Bacteroidaceae > Bacteroides. The sequence goes on along the minus strand of JAJPZL010000431.1, from coordinate 15,164 downwards.
GTATGAGTTTACACTAGCTATAGAGGATCCCGATTTTTATGCAACGGTAGATGTGGAGGCTTTCACTAAAATTGCCAGTAATCTCTTTAATAACGCCATTAAGTATGGTAGTTTCTTTATACGGGTTTCGTTACTGACAAAGGGGGTGGAACCCGGGAACTCTTTTGAGTTGCGGGTGGAAAATGACGGGGAGGTGATCCCACCGGAGATAAGAGAAGAGATCTTTAAGCCTTTTGTACGGTATACCACCTCCGGGAATGAGACCATCACAGGTACGAGAATCGGTCTTCCCCTGGCAAAATTCCTGGCAGAGCAACACAACGGTTCCATAGAAGTAGAGGTGAAAGCACCGATCAATTGTTTTGTAGTAAAGTTGCCGGTTGAGCAGGAAAACAGGTTTGAGGTTGCATTGACCACTGACAAGGAGGTGGAAGAAGAGCGGGAAACTGCGGAGAACGAAGAACAGGACGGAACAGATAATTTACCGGTCATCCTGTTGGTAGAGGATGACCCGGGGGTACAGCGGTTTACCCGGAAACAGTTGGCTCCTTATTACAAAGTGATCGCTGCCGCAAACGGTATAGAGGCACTGAATGTATTGGATAGTACCCTGGTCACCCTGGTGGTCAGTGATATTATGATGCCGCTGATGGATGGCTTCGAATTGTGTACCACGATGAAGTGTGATATTAATTACAGCCATATCCCGGTGATCCTGTTGACCGCAAAGACCATGACCCAGTCTAAAATAGAGGGAGCGCAGGCCGGTGCCGATGCTTATATAGAGAAACCCTTCTCACCGGAACATCTTTTAGCCATTATAGAAAACCTGATCCGGAGCAGGGAACAGCTCCGGGAGACCTTTACCAAATATCCGGTGGCTCTATCCAATATGGCTACTATTTCAAAACCGGACGAAGAGTTTATGGAGCGCATCCGGGAAGCGATCCGTCAGAATATAGCGAACCCGGACCTGAAGATGGAACACATTGCCGAACAGTTGAATATGAGCCGGGCCAGTTTTTACCGGAAGATCAAAGGGCTACTCGATCTTTCTCCCGGTGAGTACCTGCGGATAGAACGATTGAAAGAGGCGGCTCGGCTGCTGCGTGAAGGGCAATACCAGGTCAGTGATGTATGCTATATGGTCGGGTTTAATTCGTTATCCTATTTTGCAAAGTGTTTCCAGAAACAGTTCGGGGTACTTCCGAAAGACTTTTCATAAAACACCGACAGGTGGGTTCATCCGGGTTATACCCGGCCCCTGAGACGCTGAGACAAATAATCTGAGACAAATCTTTCTATTATTGAGACTTTTTTTCTAAGAGAGAAAGGGATTCCACCCTACATTTGCTGCCACGGATCGTACATAGATCCGGAAATAATTTGTATAACTAAATCTAAAACATTCAATCATGAAGACACTTTTTTCGTACAGGCGGTGGATTCCTTTACTGATCATCGGATCCATTAGTGTTTCATCTTTATTGACCGGTTGCGACGATACCTCAGAGGAGGAGACTGAGGTCCGGGCAAATTTCGAATCTTACTCTCCTACTTCGGGATCTAAAGGAACCATGCTTACTCTCAAGGTGGAATACTCCGGATTAAAGATTAAAGATATACAGGTGTGGGTAAACAATGTAGAGACAGATGTGATCAATGTGACACACTCACAGATCAATGCGCGGGTACCTGCCGGCGCCGGTAGTGGTCCTGTCAGGGTGGTGGTAGGAAACTTTGAACATACCTACCCCACCTCATTCGAATTCTTACCTAATTATATGGTATCGAACTATGCCGGAAGCGGAGAAGTCGGATATATGGATGTGGCTGCGCTGAGTACCAGATTCCAGAACCTGTACTGGTTGGCTTATGATGCCAAAGAGGATGTAATATACACCCTGGAAACAGATATTGAACCTCAGCGAATGAGACGTATCAGGAACGGTATGATAGAAACGGTTGTGGACTTTACCCGGCAGGCCGTCCGAATGAATAACCCCCGCACCATTGAATTCTCCGTGACCGGTGATACTATTTTTGTGGAGAACGACAATGGGAATAATCCGGCAGAGAACCCCTATGCCGTAGGTATCCTGACCCGTGCCGATGATTTTAAGGTGGTAAAACCTTATATTACCTATCCGGCAGCGATCACGGAGCATGTTAACTATGCGGGGGTTCATCCGGTAGATGGAACACTGATCTATTATTGCTGGCCTTCCAAGCTATATGTATGGGATAATGAGGCACAAAAGGCTACCCTGCTGGCTGATATACAACAGGTAATAGGTCAGAACGGAAGCTACGGCTCGGTTCAGTTCTCTCCGGATGGTAAAACTATCTACTTAATTCTGCAACAACCTTACCAGGGGATACTCAGTGCTGAGTACGACGCAGCCAGTAAAAGCCTTACCAAAGGATTCTCCAGATTTGCCGGAACCGGAAGCTGGGGATCGAACGATGGCCAGGGGGTAGAAGCCGGTATGGACCAGCCTTCGCAGGGAGCATTTGCACAGGATGGCAATCTGTATACGGTAGAACGGTTTAACCACATCGTAAGACGGATAACCCCTTCGGGAGCGGTCTCTTTATTTGCCGGAACACCGGGAGCAGGATATACCAACGGGGAGGCTACAGAGGCTAAGTTCAACCAGCCGCTCGGCTTTACCATTGATAAGAACAATACTGTGTTCGTTGCGGAGTTTGCTAATCATCGCATCCGTATGATCAAAGAAGAGTGACCTATGAGTTACCACATAAAAAACGTTCTTTCTTCCCTGTTAATAGTGGGAGGATTGCTGTTGGTGGCGGGTTGCTCCTCTCAGAAACCGAAAGAGGGGACTGAACAGAAAAAGATCCTGTCTCACTCTATTGTATTGGCAGACCCCTTTGTTTTACTGCACGATGGGGTCTATTATGCGTATGGAACAAGCAGCGATGAGGGTCTTGAAGCCTACTACTCGGATAACCTGAAGGAATGGAAACGCCATCCGCAACTGATCCTGGATAAAAAGGACTCGTATGGGAATAAATGGTTCTGGGCTCCGGAGGTGTATTATAATCCGAGGAATAAGAAGTTCTACCTCTATTATTCAGCGGAAGAGCATATTTGCGCAGCCACTTCGGATTCACCGTTAGGACCCTTCGTACAAGAGGAGAAGAGACCCATGTTTGAGGAGAAAGCCATTGACTCGTCCCTGTTCATCGATGATGACGGCACACCTTATATCTATTTTGTTCGTTTTACGGATGGAAATGTGATCTGGGTGGCTGAATTGGAACAGGACTGGATAACCCTGAAAGAGGAGACACTGAAACAGTGTATTGTTGCTCAGGAGGGATGGGAAAAAAGCTGGGGAAGGTAACAGAAGGACCTTCTTTAGTGAAAAAGGATGGTATCTATTACCTGATATACTCGGCTAATATATTCGAAAGCCAGGATTATGGAGTGGGGTATGCTACATCCGCCTCTCCTATGGGAGACTGGATAAAGAGTGATAATAACCCTATTTTCTACAAACCGGATAACGGGCTTATTGGTACGGGACATGGTGCACTTTTCGCAGATAAAGAAGGGAATGAGAAATATGTTTTCCATGCCCACTTCGACTCAGAGAAGATACAACCTCGTTTAATGTACATTATCGATGTGGAATTCGGGAAGAAGGGTCTCACCATGGATCAGCATAGCATTATTACTCCCGTTGAAGTTGAATAAAAGATAAAATCTAATTATATGTCAAAACAAATTGCAATATTTCTATTTTTACTGTGCTCCGTAACAGCTTTCGCCCAGAATGTGGTGAAAGGGAGTGTAACGGACAACGATAACGAACCTCTGATCGGGGTTAATGTGCATGTTAAAGGCACCACCAGAGGTGTGGTGACCGATCTGGAAGGGAACTACTCTTTGCAGGTAGATAATGGAGAAACACTGGTATTCTCTTACCTGGGAATGATGACACAGGAGGTGAGATTTATAGGACAGGGTGTGATCAACATTACTCTGTTAGATGATAGTCAGCAACTGGAAGAGATGGTAGTTATCGGTTATCAGAGGATCCGGAAAGCCGACCTGACCGGTGCGGTGTCGGTATTTAATCCCGATGACATGAAAAATAAAACGGTAACCGGAACTGTAGGAGATGCTCTGGGTGGACTGGCAGGGATCAATGTACGTACAGCCGGCTCGCCGGGAAACGAGGGAAAAGTGGTGATCCGTGGTGCCGGAACTTTCGGTAACAGCGATCCGCTCTATATTGTGGACGGAATAGCTTCGGGAGCCAACCGCGATTTCAACTTCAATGATATTGAAACAATCCAGGTATTGAAAGATACTTCGGCCGCGGCTATCTATAGTTCACGTGCCGGTAACAGGGTTATTATTATTATAACCAAACAGGGAAAAGAGGGAAAAATGAAAGTGGATGCCTCTACACAAACCACTATTCAGTGGCTACCCCGCTATAATCTGGCCGACCGGGATCAGTGGATCATGCTGAACGACTATGCTTTTTACAACGGTAAAAAAACAGTCTGCGACTCACGGTGACGCGAATACCGACTGGCAGGATGTAACCTTTAAGAACGGAATTGTAACGGACCATAACCTCTCTTTATCGGGAGGGAACAAAGAGAGCAGATACTTTATATCGGGTAACTACCAGGGTAACACAGGAACTACCATCGGAACAAAGAGTGAAAGGCTGACCTTCCGTGCCAATACCTCTGCCTTCCGGGACTTTGGAAAACATTTCACAGTTACAGTTGGAGAAAATCTGGCAGTAAGCCACTTCCAGGTAGATGAACTCAATACCAACCCGATCATTGATGTGTATCGTATGTTGCCTACGATCCCTGTATATGACGAAAACAACCATGGAGGTTATGGATATGGGGATGGTACCAAAGATGTTACTTTCGGAACAAACCCGGTGGCGAAAGAGGATTTTGAAAATACGACAAACAGTAATTTAAGAATACGTGGAAATCTGTTTGCCGAACTATCGGCATTTAAATCGTTGAAATACCGTTTTAATTTTGGTTTTGATTTCAGTAATGATAAATATACGTATCTGCGTAAAGAGGGTTCCTAGTCCTACCAGTTACCGGAAGATCCCTCTTCACTGACCAAGCGTCAGGCGCAGTCGCAGGGTTTTGTATTTAATAATACCCTGGAGTATAACAAAGTTTTTGGAAAACATGATATTTCTGCCGTATTGGGTACCAGTTATACCGACAATAATTACGAACGGATATGGGGTACCAAGACCAATGTACTGATGAACAGTTCGAATGGTAACTATTATGAATACCTGGATGCGGTAGTAGACGATCCTAAGACAGGAGGTTACCGGGATATGGAGAGACTCTTTTCTGTATTCGGACGTGTTAACTACAATTATGATCAGCGTTATCTGTTGAGTTTCACGATCAGACGTGACCAGTCATCCAAATTTGCGCCGGAACATAACACGGGCTACTTCCCCTCCTTCTCTGCCGGATGGAGGATCAGCCAGGAAAAATTCTTTGATGTGCCCTGGATCGATGACCTGAAGATAAGAGGAAACTACGGTATGCTGGGTACTTCGAACATTGGGTACTGGGATTGGGTGGAAATGATCAATAATTTTCCCCAGGCTGTTTTTGGCGACCAGGTAGTTACAGGGATGACACAGATAGAACTGAAAAACCACGACCTGAAATGGGAAAAGATGACGCAGCTGAACCTTGGATTCGATCTGGTAATGCTGCAGAATCGATTGATGGTATCAGCGGATTATTTCAATAAAGAGACCAAAGATGTATTGACCCCGATGGAAATCCTTTCGTCGACCGGTCACAACGGAGGCGCGCCCTATGTAAATGCTGCTACTCTGCGGAATAAAGGTATTGAGTTCTCTGTTACCTGGAATGATAGAATAGGGAAAGACTTTAAGTATGGTGTGAACATCAATGGTTCTTACATAACCAATAAGATCGTAAGCCTGGGGTACGGCCAGGATGGATTTTCGGAATGGAACACCAAATCGCTGGTGGGAGGATCTATCGGTGACTGGTACCTGGTGAAGACAGATGGTATTTTCCGTACGGCCGAAGAAGCTGCAGCCCATGTAACGGCTGATGGTAAGCCTATCACTGTGGGTGGATATATTCCTCAGGCAGGGGATGTGAAGTACATTGATGTGAACGGAGATAGCAAGATCACGGCTGATGACGACCGGTAATATTGTGGAACAGGCACTCCGAAATTTGAGCTGGGGATGAACTTTAATTTTGAGTACAAAGGTTTTGATCTTCAGTTACAGTTTGCCGGTGCGTTCGGGCATAAATTATTCAATGGTCCGCGTTCTTCCTATAACCTCTTTGCCGATAACTCCAGTTATCGGGCTAATTACGATCTATGGACCCCGGAAAATCCGAACGCAAAAGATCCGCGTCCTATCTATGATGATACCCGTAACGTGATCGGATACCAGGATCGTTGGTTAGAGAATGGAAATTACCTTCGCCTGAAACAAGCTGCTTTGGGATATAATCTGCCCAAATCACTTTTAAAGAATGTATTCCATAACATACGGATCTATGTAAATGGGCAGAATTTGTTGACATTTACCAGCTATACGGGCCTGGATCCGGAGTTCCTGAATTCAAACATCTGGATGAGAGGTTACGATGGTGGAGCATTCCCCAATCCTAAAGGGGTAACATTTGGTGCACAAATATCTTTTTAAATCCTTAAATGCGAGTAATGATGAAAAAATATAATTTACTACTGATTGGTTTGGTGGCTGCATTTTTCAGTGCCTGCGACGTGGAACTGGAGAATCCGAATAATATTCTGACAAAAAAATCACTGAGTTACCGAAAGGGATGCCGAATATGGGGTGAATGCCATCTATAATATGTTTTATAAAACAGGGACTTATACCCGTTGGTGGTGGTTCCGGACGGATCTTACCTCCGACAAAGGTTTCAGTGCAAGTCCCTGGGCTGAGTTGAAAGACTGGACACAGTTCCGCTATGTGAATTATGATTTCTTTGAAGGAAATAAAAACACCTATCACAACTGGTATCAGGGTATTTACCGGGCAAACCAGGTGTTACATCATATAGGTGATATACCGTTTGAGGATCCCTATAAAAAAGAGCGACTGATGGGACAGGCTTACTTCCTGCGCGGACTCTTTTACTACAACCTGGCCATGCTATGGGGTAGTACCGCTAAAAGTTTAGCGATCATCCTGGAAGATGATGTTTATACGCCCGGGATGAAACCGGATGGTCATACCGGAAAGGAAGTGTATGAACAGGCTATCAGCGACCTGGGCAGAGCGCAGGAACTGTTACCGGAAGAGTGGGGAAGTTCCGATAAAGGGCGTGCCACCAAAGGAGCTGCTTTGGCCGTCAGAGCGAAATGTTATATGCAACTGCATCAGTGGGAAGAGGCTAAAAGTGATCTTTTCTAGTTGGTAGAGGGTAGAGGGAACTCTTATTATGGGTTGGTTCCTGATTATTCCCATAACTTTTTAAGTACTACCGAGAACAATATGGAATCGGTGTTTGAAGTACAATACTCGGATGCAAATCCTTCTCCGGCAGGTGACGGCGATTTTGAAGTAAATCCCAACTTAGGGCTTCACCGGGCACAGTTCTTTGCTCCTCCGGGAATCGGATGGGCAGATGGTGAAATGAGACCCTGGATCGTGGATGAATTCAAGAAAGAGAGGAACAGGGACGGAGCGTATGATATACGGTTGAAATATACGGCTTTTTATAGTGAGATGCACAATGATTTCAGCAACAACACTAAAATATACAACGTGACAAGTAATAGCGGTACCTGGGGGCAGAGTAACTGGACCGGACGTGTATTTTACCGTAAATACAGTAGCAGTGACGAACACAATACGGAAGATTATTACAACCCGATCAATGTACGTGTAATACGTTATGCCGATATCTTACTGATGTATGCCGAATGTATTGCCGAACTGGACGGAAGTCTTTCGGAAGCAGTAGGTTATGTGAACCGTGTAAGAGCCAGAGCCAATATGCCGGACCTGCAGGTGAATCACTCGGAAGCAGCAAGCAATAAAATCGCTTTCCTGAAACGTTTACAGATGGAGCGGGTGCTTGAACTGGCTACCGAAGGGCATCGCTGGGCAGACCTTATCCGTTGGGGATTGCTGGAGACTGAAGAGGGTATTGAGGAACTGAGATCACGGGATGCTGACTTTGATAATTTTGATAAGGATATGCATGCGTGTCTGCCTATCCCTTCCATGGAGGTGAATAACAATCCGAACATTGAACAAAACCCGAACTATTAAAAGGCTACAGATATGAAAATAATAAACTATATAACAAAATTGTTTTTTGTCTCTTTGGTTGTTTCACTCTGTATGGCGTGTGATGACGACAAGAGTAACTTTGAGTTCCATGCCCCTATCCACCTGGGTAATCCGTTCATTATGCTACACGATGGCACTTATTATGCTTATGGCACTTCTCACAGCGATGGTATTGTGGTTTTTACTTCAGAGGATCTGAAGCTATGGAAAGAGCAATCGACGCTGGCGTTACACAAAGATGATTCATGGGGTAACCAGGATTTCTGGGCGCCTAAGGTGTATTATATCGCAGAAAAAAATAAGTTCTTTATGTACTATTGTGTGGAAGAGCGCATTGCTATTGCTATTTCGGATTCGCCCGGGGGCCCTTTTGTACAGGAGAGCAAAGCGCCGCTGCTGATCGAAGGGTCTATTGATGCTTCGCTTTTTGTAGATGATGACGGGCAGTCCTATATTTATTATAATAAATTCAATGCCGGAAATGTGATCTGGGTAGCTAAATTACTGGATGATCTGCAAACCATTGATCTGGATACACAGACCGAGTGTATCCGGGTGTCGCAGGATTGGGAACGCAAGATGGGAGTAGTCAATGAAGGTGCGTTTGTTACCAAACATAACGGTCTCTATTACCTGACCTATTCGGCCAACGATTACCGGAGCCAGAATTATGGGATAGAATATGCCACAGCCTCCTCTCCGATGGGCCCCTGGACCAAATACGAAGGAAACCCCATCTTTCAGCAGCCCAGTGACCTGAAAGGTGTCGGACATAGTGCTGTGTTCCGCGACAAGCAGGACAACCTGAGAATGGTTTTCCACGCTCATTTTGATGAGACACAGGTATTACCCCGTTTTATGCACATAGCTAATGTATCGTTTACCAACGATACCCCCGCAGTTATGGTTATTTCTGAAGAGTACGAAACCCCCAGATTAACTTATAAGTAAGAATGAGAAAAAATAATTTTAGCAGCTTTCCTGGCCGGTGGTTTATTACCACTGGCCACCCAGGAGACGGAGTATCGGATCAGTTTGAAATCATCGGGAAACCCGGCAGAGACTTATACCCTGCAGGAAACACCGGGTGGTGTATTGAAAGCCGGGAAGGAATTACCCATCGAGATTAGCCGGAAGAGTTCTCTGCAGAGTACAGGTTCGGTAGAGGAGGTCACTCTGCGGGCAAAAAAAACGGTATGGTTCAGTTTTGAGGAGGTTATTAAATCTGATTTTCGTCACGATGATTGCCAGTTCTACATGCCCGGATTCTGGTACCGGAGAAATCTTCGCTCTCCGGAGCAGGCTCCTTCTTTCCATACCAGCGATAGCTGGCAGGTCCGGGAAGATCGTTTGAGTACACCCCTTACCGGGATTTTCAATGAGAGAACAGGCGACTTTTATACGGTTCTGCGCACTGACAAGCAGGATAAGGAGTGCCTGACTACGCATAAAGTCGGAGAGGTGATCCTGAGTGAAAAAACATCTTTAGGCTATACCGGATTCCGGAATGTAGATGGCAGGGCTGCACTCGTTTTTGGATTTCCTTACAGTGAAGCTCCCAAAACCTACATCCGTAAATTGACACTGAACCCATCGGTACAGACCTTTATAAAACTGGACGAAGGAGAAAGTATGACCGTGACCTAGAATATAAGAAAAGGGAATGCGAGTGATTATTCAGCTTTTGTGGCAGATGTATGGAACTACTCTTTTGATAGTTTCAATCCCCGGAAAATAGAAGCTGAGTATACACCGGAAGAAGCAAAAAACATTCTGACCAACTTCTTTAAAGAGAGTTATGTGGATAAGTATGACCTGAAGTACTATTCGGGAGTGCATATGCGTACGGACGATTGTGAAAGTATAGGTTCGATCGAAGTGGGTTTTGTAGGACGGGTTTTGTTGAACGCTTTCAATGCACTGGAGTATGAAGAATTAAACGACCGTCCGGATCTGGTAGCAGATGCGAACGCTATTTTTGACAGTTACCTGGAACATGGATTTACGCCTCACGGCTTTATCAGGGAGTTTGTGGATATGACCCATAAGGAGGAGCCCCACGTATATAGCATTCGTCGCCAGTCCGAAGGGGTATTTGCTGTTCTGAACTACCTGGAGTATGAACGCAGGCAAGGCCGTAAACATGAACAGTGGGAGAACAGGATCAAACAGCTACTGAGTAATTTCCTGAAATTACAGAACGAAGATGGAAGTTTTCCCCGTAAGTTTGCGGATGATCTTACTATACTGGATGCTACCGGAGGAAGTACACCCTCGGCTACCCTTCCGTTAACAATGGCTTTTACTTATTTCGGCAACAAAGAATATCTGGCAAGCGCTAAACGGACTGCCGTATACCTGGAAAAGGAGCTGATACAGAAGGCGGATTACTTTTCGTCTACCCTGGATGCGAATTGCGAAGATAAAGAGGCTTCCCTGTATGCGGCTACAGCCATGTATTATCTATCTTTTGTGACTAAAGGAAAGGAACGGGAGCACTATATAGATCTGTGTAAAAAGAGTGCTTATTTTACACTCTCCTGGTACTACCTGTGGGATGTTCCTTTTGCTCCGGGGCAGATGCTGGGAGATGTTGATTTTAAATCGAGAGGCTGGGGAAATGTATCGGTTGAGAACAATCATATTGATGTATTTATTTTTGAGTTTGCGACCATTCTGGACTGGCTGGCTAAAGAGCGCAATGAAAGCCGTTTTGCTGACTTCTCAGAAGTGATAAAAAGTTCAATGTTACAACTGATGCCTGTTCCGGGCCACATGTTTGATATCGGCCGCGTGGGGTATTACTCGGAAGTGATCCAGCATACGAACTGGGATTATGGTAAGAATGGTAAGGGATTCTACAATGATATTTTTGCTCCAGGATGGACGGTGGCTTCGTTGTGACAGATGCTCTCTCCGGACCGGGTAGAGGATTACTTTAATCCCAAGAAAAGAAGATAAAGGCTGTTTTTTTAATAAAGGTAAAAAAGACGAATGTAAAGATACAGGGAGTATAGAAAAAGGCACTCTAGGATATAAGCATGTCTTAGCCGGAACTGCCGACAATAAAAAAGGAAGTACTTTTACAGAGAGTACTTCCTTTCTATACAAAGAGGATAAAAACGATAGGTCTCCGGGGCTATTCTCCTCCCAGATCGATATCTTTTTCTCCTCCGTCGATCCATTCGGTGGGATCTTTGTGGATCTGCTCCAGGATAATCTGCATCACTACCCGTTTGGAATAGATCTTCAGATCCTGCAGATTGCGCGATTGAGTATTGGGATCGTAATCTCCCAGCGCAGTTACAAGCAAAGCTTTGATCTTGTTCTGCTCGTTAAAGACAAACTCTACTTTGAAACGATCGTTGGCGATCGAGTAGGTTCCGTCTACCTGTGTACCGTTACCGGAATCGATAAATTCCATGGTGAGATCATCGATCGCGATATTGGTGGTAAAACTTACAGAACGGGTGGAACCGGCCCGGTCATACATATAAATATACTTGGATTCTACGGAAATAAAGAAAGGTCCGTCAAATACCAGTTTATTTTCGTCCTTCAGGTTCCAGTCGATAATTTCGACCTCCAGACGGCTGTCATCCGCCTGAGCGGCTGTATCCGGATCGGGATATCCTTCAGAACTTACGGAGGCAATATTGATGACATATTTATAATTCCGGGTGGCCTGAAGAATGGTCGCATTATCATCGTCGAGAAGGTCTACCGGATAGTAGGTGGTGGCGCCTCCTTCAAAGCTTCCTCCGATCACAAAACGGGAGTATCTCTTTTGTCCTACCGTATTTGTGGGTGCATCATTCTCATACAGGTAGAGTTGATAAAGGAGTTTCTTGTCCTCTACATCATTTACTTTCAGGGAAGAGGCAAGGTTCTGCATATCTGCCGGAGATTCCGGTTCGGAAACTCCTTTTTCACTGATACTGTAATTGGTAGGTGAAGGGGCCAGATACCCTTTATCCGGGGCAAAATAGATATAGGCCTCCTGCAGGGAAAAAGTAGCGGGGTCTTCACTGTTGAAAACATCTACAGAGGCAACGGCACGCAACAGGAAGATATCAAAGAACTGATTGATCTGTCCGGCTACTATATTCACATTCTCCCGGATCCCCCACATAGGGAGTGAATCGGATGCCAGCAGGCCGGCCGGATCGTTCAGGATCAGGGAAGGACGGATGTCGTTCTCCCAGCTTTTTCTCTCTATCAGCTGATCGCTGCTTTGCAGTACACTGCGGGAATTGACTATAAAATAGAGAGTAAGACCCTGCTCTACTTTCAAAGTACTCATATAGCTACTCTCACTCCGATAGGCTTCCCGGTGGTACTGGAACTTATCTCCTTTAAATATAAGGAGGTCCATCTCCTTGATATTCTTTTCCGAATCGCTACCGGTATGGGTATCAGCGTAGGTAGAAGGATCAGAGATAAATATTTCGACCAACTCCTCGTCCGACTGGACAACTCCTGCCGGATCGCTTTTATCGGTACAGCCGGCGCCGGCCAGTACCAGTATCCATAGGGATCGGCGTATGTATGTTAAACTTCCGGTCATTATTCTTTTTTGTATCATATTATTTACTGATTATCTCTCTTTACGGAAGAGCAAGAACGATTATACGTAATAGGTGTATTCGGCATTCTTTACTCTCCATCCGTTTATGGTTACCGTTACTCCTCCACCCAGTGTAGCTTCTATTTCAACGACATACCCTGCTTTGGCTTTTTCGTTGGTATCTACCCGACAGATACGGACTCCATCGACATAGACTGTAGCGGAAAGAGACTGATAATCTCCCGACTCCAGTATTCCTATCCGGTTGGAGATAAGGGTCTCCTCTGCCTGGCCATAGACCAGGTCCTTATAAACGGTAACTTCCCGGCCACCGTAACGGCGGCCCAGTCTCATTTCTGATCGTACTCCCTCGAGTTCTACCCATATTTCGGGACTACCGGTAACGGCATCCATTACCATATCGGCATGATAGAGAGTAAAATAGACCTGACAGATACAGGTGGTTAAAGATATTTCGTGCCGGGAAGTTTGTTCCCGGTTAAGGACTACGGCCGATTCTCCTTCGAAGATCTCTCCCAGGGAGTTGCGATACGTATTGTTCGCTGCGCTAACCGGTTGTTCCAGTACCTGGTCCCGGTAGTGTGCTCCGACACTGACCGGGGGAATGACGGCTACATCCGGATCTTCTGCAGGGAGGGCCCAGGCTACAAAAGAGTAGGTTCCTAAGGGGTAGTCCTTGATCTCATATTCTTTTCCTCCTTTAATTGTTTCATAAGGTATGATCTTTGTATCTATTAGCATACTATCCTGATATACCTGTAGCTGTATATCGTTACCGATGACCGAATCAAACTCTCCCGCACTGTGGTTGTGGGTAAAAACAAGAGTCTGAACAGCGCAACTGTCGTCGCGGTCTTCACGAATACATGCTACCAGCAGTATACAGGTTAAACAATAAAAGAGTAATTTTTCACAGGCTGTTTTTTGAATGAATGAAATAAGATCTGAAGGAGAGAAGGGTTCTTCTCTCCTTTCGGGGAAAAGGAACGGATCAGAAATCGGTATCCTGGACCTTTACTCTCCAGGGTACCACTTCAATAGTAGCCTGGATACCGGTCTAATCTTCCGCAGGAACAATTTTTCTATTATCCTCATCATCTTCAGCCTCTTCGGGTGTTCCATACCCTGCCGTACGTATCTCTTTGAGTGTAACGCGGTAAATGGTGTTTCGGAAGATCCTGTAATTGTCGTCCCGGATGAGGTTGACACGCCAGTAACGGGTAAGGGCGGTATCATCGGCCGTTTTGGTGAGTGTACCCCGAACCAGAAAGGCATAGGTGGTATTTTTAGTAAAACCGATAATTTGGGAATCTGTATCAATGGTATCCTTAGGCTGATTCTCGTAAACAAAGATATTGAGATCCTGTAACCAGGGAGAACCGTTTTGACTACCTGAATATACGGATGCGATCTCCTGGGAAGCACCGGTACCGGTATAGGTTGTTTTATAGTAGGTTCCCTGGGGAGACCAGTTAGTCTATGCACTTTTCTCATTATCCGCATCGTTGTAATAAGTATAGACAAACGAGCTGTTATGACCGTTGATCAGTACGTATCCGGTCATAGCGAACTGTACTCCGGAAGCTGTTACCATATCATCTTCAAAGACTTTTTGCAGGTCTTTATCCGGAATACTGACTGTAACATTGGTTGCCACAGGAGGCTCTACCTTGGAAGCAAGACGGGAGAGAGAAACGGTAACTTCGTTGGCGGTCTCATTTTCTGCAATATTGGCCACCTGTTTACCGCTCATTACAAATTTACCGGCTGCTATGCTCTGACTGTTGGTATTATCGAGTTTGGCGGCTTCGATCAGTTGCTCCAACTCTCCGTGATTAACACCCGGCTGTTCTCCCAGGTCGGTATTGACCGCTACCAGGATCTTTTTACCGTTACCGGGTTTTACCAGGAAGCTGATCTCCTCATTGGCGGCACCGGTGTATTTGTGGTACGCATAGAGACTCTCGTCCCGGGTTCCGTCAGAACCACACATATAGAATTCAACGATCTCGATCTTGTTCTCATCGTCAGATCCTACTTCGTCACTACCGTCCGCATAGGTTTTGGGAGTAGTGATTTTAAACGTAGTCATCACGGGCTCTCCGTTCCCTTTATTATCAACTACATTTTCTTTGTCATTACAGGCTGCCAGCAATAAAGCGGCAGCTGCAATGAAAGTAAAACTTAATTTTTTCATATAATATATAGTGTTTAGT
>JAJPZL010000193.1 GCA_021204375.1 Bacteroides sp. | reverse complement strand
AAATTTAACCGGTACCCAATTATAGATTATAGATAATTTTAAATTTTAATTCTATGTAATCTCCGGATAGATGCTTCATTTTCGCTGACCAGGACAAACGAATAAGCTAACTTACTTTGAGGACACCTCCTTATAAGAACGGGATCATTCCGGATTGGAACAGGATCATTCATTGCTCTTTACTTCCAACCCGGCTTCTTCCTTCTTCATTTCCCGGAAACGTTTCGGAGTCGTTCCATACCGGGCCGAAAATGCTTTGAAAAAGTTTCCCCGATTGGCGAATCCGGTACGGTACAGTATCTCATCGATCGAGAGCTGGGTGGTGACCAGCAGTTTTTCGACCAGACTGAACCGGTACTCCTTGATCAGGTCGGCGGGAGTTTTGTCCGCCATGGCTTTAGTTTTACGATAGAGCTGGCGGGAGCTCATTCCCAGGGAAGAGCTTAGCAGGTCTACCGAAAGTTCCGGATCACTGATATTCTTTTCAATGATAACCCTGAGTTTATCAAAGGTCTCCTTATCGTCTTTATGAATAAATTGTCCATCCTGGAGTTCCAGGACACTTAGTGTAGAGTTATAATAGTGTTTGAGATCTTTTTTCTGCTGGAGGAGCCGTTTTACCACCTTCTCCAGGAATTCGACATTAAAAGGTTTGGTTATGTAGATATCCGAACCCGACTCTATCCCTTTTACCTGGTCTTCAATGGTAATTTTAGCAGAAAGATGGATCAGGGGAATATGGTTAGTGAGTGGATGGGAACGGATCATACGGGCAATGGAAATTCTATCTACTTCGGGCATCATAATATCTGAAATGATCAGATCGGGTTGATTACACTCCAGGTACCGGGCCACTTCGGTAGAGTCATTGATGGGAACTACATTATAGTTCTCCCGGAAGACTTCTGCAATGAACCAGAGCATGGAAGGATCATCATCAATAATAAGTATAGTAGGTCTTTTCTGGTCTTTTTCTTCTTTTTGCTCTTCCAGATGGAGGGGAAAATTCATAGCGGGTGGCAACGGCTCTTCTTCTACCAGGTTCTCAGCGGATGAGAGAACAGCCAGGAAAGGAAGGACAACCGTAAAGATAGTCTCTTTGTCCGGCTCACTGGTCACATGGATGTCTCCTCCCAGTAATTTTACCATATTGTGGCAGATAGCCAGCCCTAACCCGTTACGGGTATTTATTCCTTTGCTTTAAAATTCAAAATTATCTAGGATCTTATACCGGTCGAAAATCTCGGGGATCTGTTCTTTCCGGATACCCTTTCCCGTATTGGACACATGCAGATGCAACATATTATTGATGACAAACAGCTTGATAAGGATGTTACCTTCGGTATTTACATATTTAAAAGCATTGGAGAGCAGGTTATTGATAATTTTAGAAAAACAGGCCGGATCTGTGTTCCAGCTTATCTCCTGGTCTATTTCTACCCGGTATATTATATTCCGGCTTTCTGCAAGTTCATAAAAGGCGCCGGCCAGTTGCTCTGCCAGTGAAGAGAGAGATACCTGTTTAATCTCGGGTTGCCTGTTCCCTGTCTCCAGCCGCCTGAACTCGATCAGCTCCTGGATAAGCTGGTTGAGTCTTTCGGCATTGTGGCGGATCAGGGTTATATATTTATGGATATACGGATCACTTCCCGGATAAGAGAGCAGTTTCTCACACGGGCCGTGGATCAGGGTAAGGGGGGTACAGAATTCATTGGTAATGTTAGTAAAGAACCGGATTTTGGATTCATATACCTCCTCTTTCTGCTGCCGGTTCAACTGTTCTACAATGGAAAGCTTTTTCATAGTATACCACTTACGGCTGAAAAGGAAAATAGCAACTGCCAGACCGAGCCCCAATATACCATATATAAAATAGGCTAACCTGGTTAAATACCAGGGAGGCAATATTCTTATATACAACTGCTGGGTCTCTCCCTCGTTACCAGTAATGTTATTGCGGTATTTGACCGACAGAGTGTACTGGCCGGGAGAGATATTGGTAAAAGCAGCACTGTTCAGGCTTCCGTTCTCTATCCAGCTATCATTAAGTTCATCGAGTTTATAAAAATAGGTATAATCATTTCCATGCAGATAATCAATGGCGGTAAAGGTAACGGAAAAGAAATTCTGGCTATAGTCGAGTTCCAGGAGAGGTTTTCCTTTTTTCCCGGTAAGGAAGTCATAAATATTATACTCTTTGCCAAAAATAGAGAGACGGTTAAAGGCTATGGCAGGCAGATATTCTTTTTGCGCATACTCATTCTCATGGATCGTAATAAAACCGTTCACTCCTCAGAACAGCAGCGAACCGGTGATCTCATCCCGGAAAAAGGCTCCGTCGCTAAACTCCGTGATCTTTAATTCGTTGGTGTGTTTAAAGGTCTGGTAGGTCAGGGTAGAGGTATTAAATTTTACCATTCCCTGATTGGTACTGAGCCAGAGATTATTCCGCCGGTCCTCCAGGATAGCATGTACCGTATTATTGGGGAATCCATTGGCTTCGTTATAAAAACTTTGCACTCCGTTGTGCCGTCTTACCAGCCCGAAACTGGTACCGAACCAGTGCCCCTGCTCATTCTTTATAATAGAACAAATATCATTCAGCGTCTGGTTGGCCCCATCTTCGTCAAAACGGAACACCTCGTACCGGTCGGTATGGGTATTGAAACGAAAAGCTCCGTATCCCCGGTTCCCAAACCAGATGATGGAATCGTTCTCCGGATAGGCGGCAAAAAAGTAGTTAGTTCACCGGTCCCTCCTCCACAATGAACCGTTTGATCTCTGTTATTTCAGGCTTGTCGCAGCTCCCTCCCAGGCGTGCCTTGACAATCCCCTCTCCTACGGTGGCGATCCAGAGGATGGAATCACCCTGTTCACAGAGAGCATGTACATACTTTACGGGAGATTCTCCGGGAGGTTCTTTCAGCGTTCTGATCTGCTCCTCCCGGTAAGAGTAATAAGTAAGACCCTCTTCGCTCCCGATTCACAACAGGTTCCTTTCACTGGGCAGGAAGGCATACACCGAATTATCTTTCAACACAGAATTGGTAGTGTGATACCAGGAAGTGGCAGCCAGGGAAGAAGCGGACGGATCATAGTGACTGAGCTTTACAGTGCCGTCCCCTTTGGTGCCGATCCATAAATTCCTGTACCGGTCTATACAAAGGGCCCGGACAGGATTATTGACCGGTACGGAGAGATCGCTCAACAGGATAGATTGGATAGAGTATTCATCAATATAGTATATAAAGACTCCCTGCCCATCCGTTCCTACCCAGATCACATCCTGGTACCGGTCTTTTACCAGGTAGAATATTCCCGGTTTAATATCTATATCCATTACTTCATACGGGGTCTTACTGTGAGGAGTCTCTTTCAGGCGTACCAGTCCACTGGTCTTAAAGCCCATATAGTAGTCGTCGTGGTGTTTAATGACAGAGGAGACTTCGCCTTTCCGGTGTATGACCTCCTGCAGGTCAAACATACAGTCGGCCTTTCCCGAGAGCAGGTCCAACTTATAGAACTGGTGGGTCACATCTATATAATAGACTCTTTCTCCTTCGTGGAAACAGGCCAGTAAAGGTTCGGAAGGGGTAAATAACTGAAAAGGTCGGAACACTACCTCTTCCCCATTCCTTTCCATATGATAGATATAACATTTCCCGTCCCGGGTAAATATCCAGGCATTTCGGCGGGAATCAATAACAAAATCCAGGATCTCTTCAATGGATAGTTCAGGCAGTTCTATTTTCCGGAACTCCTCTTCTCCGGAGTTGCAGTAAGAGATAGAACCGTTCTCATGGATCACATAGATCTCTTTTCCGGAAGAGGCAAAAAAATTGCGGTTCTTGAACTCTTTAAAAGAACGGATGGTTTTCCGACGGGTATCAAAACGATCGAGCCCGTAGTTGGTCTGTACCCACAAGATCCCGGGTTCTTCTTCGTGAATATATTCTATAAGGTTCCCGGACAGATTATTCGTTTCGGTAGTAGGTTTATAAACCTGGATATTGAGTCCGTCAAAAACATTCAGCCCGTCGCACGATCCGAACCACATAAACCCATCATCATCCTGGCAGATGGAAAGAATGGCACTGTTGGAGAGTCCGTTCTGGCTGGAGTACCGGCGCAGACCATAGGCATATAAGGGAGAAGAGGTATACACGGACAAATAAAGAAAAGCCCTCACTCTCACGAGGACTCTTCACGTTCTCCTGCAATCCTTAACTAACGAGCCAGTATCTCCGGGTACTATCAGATCTTTGCAAATGTACAAATTTTAAGGGATGCTTTTTATAGTAACGGAAAAAATATGCAGGGAGATTCCGTTAGTTTACCCGCTTATCAGTATGGATTTGTGACAAATTAGTACACTTTTCTGCCATGTCCTTCCAGGCATCTCCTATGGCAGGTTTTCGTACTGTTGTGCATCTCACATCCTGCTACTTTTGTACAGCGCAGGAGAGATCACTTTCCGCAATTAATTTGAAGGTTTAACCATTAAGACTATTTATTATGTACAAAAAACACTTACAAAATTATGTCTCTTAGGAGCCTTGTGTTTTTTCATCTCTCTGCTACCGCCGAAGGAATGTCGGACGGTTAGCCGGAGTCATGGGGCCTGCAACAAAGCCAGATGAAAAGAGTGACAGGGAATGTCTCCGACGAATCGGGACCTATGGTAGGAGTTACCGTTTTACAGCAAGGTTCTTCCAGCAACGGAACAGTGACTGACCTGGACGGGAATTTAACCCTAGAGGTTCCTGCCAACAGTGTACTTCAGGTATCTTATCTGGGTTATGTAACACAACACATCCAGGTAGGGAACCGCACCTCCTTCTTTATTATTTTACAGGAAGATACCGAACTACTGGACGAAGTAGTGGTAGTGGGATACGGTACCCAGAAGAAATCGGATATTGCCGGTGCCATGGTCAATGTGAACGATGCGGTACTCCGGGAAGCTCCGGTACCTAATCTGGCAGCTGCCCTCCAGGGATTGGCGGCAGGAGTAGATGTACAGATGGCCGGAGGGAATACTCACCCGGGAGCCGTTGCACAGATCCGTATCCGCGGAAAACGCTCCATTACCGCTACCAACGACGCGCTGATCGTAGTGGACGGAATTCCATTCTCCGGGAGCCTGAATGAGATCAATAACGATGACATTGCCAGCGTGAGTGTACTTAAAGATGCCTCTACTACAGCGATCTACGGTTCCAGAGGGGCCAATGGGGTGATCCTGATCACTACTAAACGAGGCAATAAGGGAAAAGTGAACGTTACTTACAGTGGATATTATGTGGTAGTAACGGCTATCAAACAGTATGATCTGATGAATGCAGAACAGTTCCTCCAACTCAGAAAATGGTCCCAGTACAATGCAGCTCCGGATGATTTCACCGGATTGGATGACCCGAAGCTGATGACGGTAGGATATGTATTCCGGGACGCACAGGAAGAGACCAATTATTACAACGGAGTGGATACCAACTGGCAGGACCTGATGTTCAGGAACGGTATGACCACCAATCATCAGGTAGGAATAAGCGGAGGGTCTGAAAGAACTACCTATAACGGATCCATTGGATATTATAAAGGAGAAAAACACTTACCGGGGACACTCTTTTAAAAGAATGACAGCCAAATTATCAATGGACACGGAAATAAACCAATACCTGAAGGTAGGTCTCTCTACCCTCAATACTTATATCTTGAACCAGGGAAATGATAATAACCCGCTGGCACATGTCTTGCAGGCAAGCCCCTTCGCTACTCCTTATGATGAAGAGGGTAACCTGGTGTTAACCCTGGCCGGAAGTAACGGGAATGTATTTAACCCGTTACTGGATGAGGTAAACGGGGCGGTTATTGACGAGAGGAAAACCTTCAGTACCTTTACAACCGGATATGCAGATATCAAATTACCCTATGGATTCACTTACCGGTTTAACGGAGGAGTGAACCTGAAATACCACCACATTGGTAAATTTGAGGATACTTACACGACCAAACGGGGAAGTGGAGTGAACTACTCTAACAACGAAAATCAGTTCACAGCCGATTATACCCTAGAAAATATCCTGAACTGGAACTACTCGATCCACAAACATAACTTCTTTTTCACGGGTCTTTACAGTTATCAGGAAAACACCTTTGAACGTACCTGGATCAACTCATATGATTACTACGACCGGGATGTACAGTATTACAATCCCTCTAAAGCAGAAGAGGTAGATACAGACGGAGAGTTCAGGAAATGGACCCTTCTCTCCTATATGGCAAGGCTGAACTACAACTACAATGATAAATACCTGCTGACGGCTACCATCCGTCACGATGGTTCTTCCCGCTTAGCGAAAGGAAATAAATGGCGCTCCTTCCCCTCTATCGCCCTGGGATGGAATATGAAGAAAGAGGCTTTTATGGAAGATATAGATGTTCTCTCTTCTTTGAAGATCCGTGCCAGCTGGGGAAATGTGGGAAGTACCGCTATTAACCCTTACCAGACTATCTCCCGGTTGACCGATAACAAATATATACTGGGTGATAATGGGGTAAAGGGGGTAAAACCAAGTTCTGTACCCGACTACTCGTTAGGTTGGGAGAATACGGAGACTATTAACCTGGGTATTGACTTCGGGCTGCTGTCGAACCGGATCACCGGTACGCTGGAACTCTATCAGCAGAAGACCACCAATGTACTGTTGGGTGTGAAGTTGCCTATTACCAGTGGGTATGCCGATGATTATGTGACCAACCTGGGAGCAACCAGGAACCGGGGATGGGAGTTCAATGTATCCGCCGTTATTCTTCCGGGAGATGGCAAGAACCAGCTTTCCTGGTCAACAGATTTCAATATTTTCGGTAACAGATTCAGGATAACCGACCTGGGACCCGGAGTGGAACAGGATACCGGTAATAACCGTTTCTTAGGAAAAGATAAATATGTGATCTACTCGTATGAGGCTGACGGATTGTGGCAGGATACTCCGGAAGACAGAACCCTGGCGATCAGTTACAGCCTTTGTGATGAATCTACTTACCAGAGCCAGGTACTGGGAACGATCAAGATCAAAAATCACCACATTGATTACGAAGAAGATGGAGTAACACCGAAGGAGAAGCAACAGATCAATGAGGACGACCGTGTATTCCTGGGAACCAGGGCTCCTAAATTTGAGGGAGGTATCACCAACCGCTTTGCCTACAAGAATTTTGATCTCTCTTTTTTATGGACTTACAAATATGGCGGTATCATTACTTCGGATATGCACGGTGGTTATATGAATACCCTGCGGGGTACCTATAACAACCTGAATGTGGATTACTGGACTCCGGAGAATACAGGTGCACGCTGGCCCCGTCCGACTTCAGGAACGGTCAGCAACCTGGGACTGCTGGCACGTTATGACGGTTCTTACCTGAAACTCAGGAACCTGACCCTGGGCTATACTATACCTGCGGTATTCCTCCAGAAAGCTTCCGTAGCCTCGGCCAGAGTCTACTTTACAGCGAACAATGTGTATACCTGGTTCAGTAAAGAGTATCGTAAAGATGGAGGTATTGATCCGGAAACAACCAGTACGATCAACCTGGTAATGCTCCCTACCCGTTCGTTCGTTTTTGGAGTTAATTTATCATTCTAATCCGTAAAAGATAGACACCATGAGAAAAATAATATATTTATCAGCACTATTAGTTGCTTTGGCAGTTACAACGACTTCCTGTCAGGACAAGCTGGAAGAGGAGAATCACTCCAATCTGGTCCAGGATTTTATGAGAACCCCCTGTAGGTACGGAATGACCCTGAATTCAGTATATGCTTATATGAGAAGCTGGTATGGCTCAGAAGAGGGTTACCATGCCATGACTAATGTAGGAACGGATGAGTATAAATCCAATATTGCTTCGGATAACCGTACCTCTGCTATATCCCGGTATGATCCCCAGGCATTCAATACAGCCAATGAGTATCCTACCCGCCTGTGGACACAGACTTATGCAAATTTCAATACACTGAACTTTTTAATTGAGTTTGCCGATGAAGTAGACCTGACCACCCATTACCTGACTCCTGAAAAAAGGGATCAATACCTGGGAGAAGCTAAGTTCCTGCGGGCTTGCTACTACTTCCAGTTGGTACAGCATTTCGGGGATGTAACAGTGACTACCCGTTTTAATACAGTTCCTTCTACCTCTGCCGAAAGACACGATATGCTGCTGGCGTATGAGGTTATTTTTGAAGACCTGAAAGATGCGATCGAACTTTGCCTGCCGGGGCCATACGTAAGTGGTTTCGAATCCGGAAGGGCTACTGCACTGACAGCCCGCCATGTACTGGCCCAGGACTATCTGACGTACGCGTGGGTACATGACAAGGATGCAACTAATTATCTCAATAATCCTCATACGAAATATTATAATCCGTCCGTAGCACAGGAGTATTATAAGAAAGCTTACGATATGGCGGTAGAACTGATCGAAGAGGCTCCTAGACAAGGAGTAAATTTAATGCCGACCTACGCATCCGTATTTGACGAGGCAAATGATGCTCCCTCCAGCAGAAATACGGAAGAGCTTTTCGTTGCCCGCTGGGATTACGATATGGATATAGTATATGGCGGCCAGAGTACTATTAACCACTACTATGTGGGTGGATATGACACCTATGTAGGAGAGAGAACGGTAGAGTATGGTCGTCTTTACGGATGGAACAACCCCAATCCTTATACGTATGATGTGTTCACACTGCGGGATGTGGATACCCGTTATAACAGTACTTTCCAGAAAGTGTGGTATTGCACCCGGGCATCCGGCGGAGAGATCGTGCTTACCGTAGGCGGACAAGATGTTACCTTTGCCTGGAATACGATCGCACCAGGTGACACCGCTCTTTATTGCCCGGGTTATAATATGTCCCTAGAAGAGATCAATGAGCTACATAATAGAAGCAAAAATAAGTTTGTGATCTGGGCCCCGGAAATGTATAACGGACGGGGTTACCATCCTACCATGATGAAGTACCTAGACCGTACCCGTAATGAAGCCAACGACGGTTCGGACCGTCCTGTGATCATTTACCGGCTGGCAGAGACTTACCTGCTGGCAGCCGAGGCAGCTTATAAAATGAATGACCTGCCCAATGCGACTAAATACATCAATGTGATCCGGGAACGGGCCCGTGATAAGGAGAATAGTGTGGAAGGCGCCCTGGATATTCAGCCTTCGGAGGTGACCCTGGAATATATCCTGGAAGAGTGGACCCGCGAGTTGCTGGCCGAGCACTGCCGCTGGAACGACCTGGCACGTACAGGAACTCTTCTGTAACGGGTAAGGGCGTATGATAACCATGTGGCTCGTGTCAATATCGCTGATAAGCACTGATTACGGCCGATCCCCAGGGATCAGATCGAACGGACTACCACCGGAGAACCCTATCCTCAGAATCCGGAGTGGTAAAGTAAATATAAGGTAAATTGTTTTCCGGATATCACCACACAGGCAGTTCTCCGGAACTGCCTGTTTCCCGGCAAATAATGATTAAATTTATAACCTATCCGATGGTACTTACGGATAGAGACTAAACAGGAACAAAAGATGAAAAGAAAAACAGGTTGGCTGATCGCCATTTTGCTCTGCACAAACACACTGTTTGGCTATGCTCAGAAAAGTGAATTAAAAAAGTTCCCGAAGGGTGCAATCCCCAAAGAGGTAGGATATCTGCTGGCAACCAGGTATCTGTCCGAACCTTTCCGGAATTTCGATGGTATTCAAACTCCTCCCGGAGAGGTAACTTACCCAGAAGTATGTGCCTGGTACGGAGCTTTAAAGTTTGTCCATGTCACTAAAGACAAAAAGCTGCTCAGGCAACTGGAAGAGCGTTTCTTCTCGTTACTGGGATCACGGAAAGAGTTGATGCAGAAGCCAGACCATGTAGACCATACTGTTTTTGGTTCTGTTCCTTTACAACTCTATATGCTGACCGGTAATGAACTTTACTATTACCTGGGGATCGATTTTGCAGACCGCCAGTGGCAAATGCCGAAAAACACCAGCCATGCTGAGGAGTACCGGAAATACCTGGACCAGGGACTCTCCTGGCAAACCCGTTTCTGGATCGATGATATGTTCATGATCACCACTATACAGAGCCAGGCTTACTTAGCATCAGGAGATCCGGAGTATATAGAACGGGCTGCTTATGAAATGAACATCTACTTTGATTCGATCCAACAGCCCAACGGACTTTTTTACCATGCCTCCGGTGCGCCTTTTTACTGGTGCCGGGGCAACGGATGGATGGCAGCGGGTATGACCGATCTGCTTACATACCTTCCGGCCGGCAATCCTCACAGAGAAGCTATTCTGGCTCAGTACCGGAAAATGATGGAGACCCTTCGCAGTTATCAGAATGAGGAGGGGCTATGGAGTCAGCTGGTAGATGAACCCCAATCCTGGACAGAGACATCGGGTTCTGCCATGTTCACCTATGCTATGATCACAGGGGTTAAGAAAGGGTGACTGGATGCAGAGATATACGGACCCATCGCCCGGAAAGCATGGCTTACTTTACTGACCTACCTGAATGAGGATAACGACCTGAGAGAAGTGTGCTAGGGAACCAATACCGGAGATACCCGGCAATACTATTTAGAGAGGAAACGGGTAACGGGAGACCTCCACGGCCAGGCACCTCTGTTATGGTGTGCAGCGGCTTTATTGGAAAAATAACTACTAACTACATACGATTATATCATGAAACGGATCGCTTTATTTACTTTGTGTTTTTCACTACTTATTGTATTACGCGCACAGACCATCAGCCTGGATTCTCCGGATGGGAATATCCGGCTTACTGTCCGGATAGCAGACCAGATCTCCTATTCCGTACATTGTAACGGAAAAGAGGTATTAACAGCAGAGAAAATCGCTCTTCGGCTGGCAGATGAGGCATTGGGAAAAAAACCCCGGCTCAGCAGCCGGAAAACCCGCAGTGTACAGGAAGAGCTTACCCCGATAGTTCCTCTTAAATTTTCTACCGTAACCAATCACTACAACGAATTATCGCTCTCTTTCAAAGGGAATTATAAAATAGAATTCCGTGCATATGACGATGGAGTAGCCTACCGGTTCATCACCGACCGTAAATCTCCCCTGTATGTAACCGGAGAAGATCTGTTGGTTCGCTTTCCGGCTGCCTATACTGCTACTGTGCAACAACCTGGTGGTTTTAAAACAGCCTATGAAGAGGTCTATGCACAGGTAACCACCAACGAGTGGAGACCGAAAGATAAAATGGCTCTTCTTCCTCTGATGATCGATACCCATACAGGTACTAAAATATTGATCTCCGAATCAGACCTGGCTGACTATCCGTGTATGTTCCTCCGGGGAGATGGGAAGAACGGTATGTGCTCCCTCTTTCCTTCTGTTCCCCTTGAATTCGGGGAGGATGGAGACCGTAGCCTGAAGATAGTAAAAGAGGCGGATTATATAGCAGAGACTTCCGGAAAAAGAGGTTTCCCCTGGCGCTATTTTGTGATCACTACCGATAATAAACAGATCATAGAGAACACCATGACCTATAAACTGGCTGCTAAGAACCAACTGGCTGATACTTCCTGGATCAGACCGGGACAGGCAAGCTGGGAATGGTGGAACGGGGCGACTCCGTATGGACCGGATGTAGAGTTTGTTTCAGGATTTAATCTGGATACTTACAAATATTTCATCGACTTTGCTGCTAAGTATGGGATTGAATATATCATTATGGATGAAGGATGGGCCCTGTCGACCCGCGACCCTTATACTCCCAATCCGGATGTAGATGTACATAAAATTATCCGGTATGGTAAAGAGAAGAATGTGGGGGTCTTCCTGTGGCTTACCTGGCTTACCGTAGAGAATAATTTTGAACTTTTCAAAACTTTTGAAGAGTGGGGAGTGAAAGGAGTGAAGATAGATTTTATGGACAGGAGTGACCAATGGATGGTAAATTACTACGAAAAAGTAGCCAGAGAGGCAGCCAAACATCACCTGCTGGTGGATTTCCACGGATCATTCAAACCTGCCGGACTGGAATATGCCTATCCGAATGTGATCTCCTACGAAGAAGTAAGGGGCATGGAACAGATGGGTGGATGCTACCCGGATAACAGCCTGTACCTGCCTTTTATCCGTAATACGGTGGGGCCGATGGATTATACTCCGGGAGCCATGATCAGCATGCAGCCGGATATATACCAGGCAGATCGTCCTAATTCGGCCAGTATCGGTACTCGGGCTTACCAGTTTGCCCTTTTTGTCGTTTTTGAGAGTGGTTTACAGATGCTGGCAGATAACCCGACCCTTTACTACCGGAATGCAGATTGTACGGAGTTCATCACCCGTGTACCGACTACCTGGGATGAGACGATAGCCCTGGAAGCAGATGCCGGCCAGTACATCATAGTGGCTAAGCGGAAAAGAGAAAAATGGTTTATAGGGGGTATTACCAATAATAAAGAGAGAGCCCGGGAATTTGAGATCAGCCTCGATTTTCTTCCTGCGGGGAGATCTTATCAGATGACCTGGTTCGAGGATGGTATCAATACTGACCGCCAGGCTATGGATTACCGCAAAAAAGAGAAGAGCGTAAGAACGGGAGAGAAAATAGCGATTAAAATGGTCAGGAACGGTGGCTGGGCAGCCGTGATCGAATAACACCCGAAAAAGAGTAACGATGAAAAGAAGTTTGATTCTATGGAGTGGCCTGCTCGCCTGTCTGGTATTATTTGCGCAACCGGGAGAACGGATGGTGAAAGTGATCGTGGCTCCCGATCATACCGACTGGAACTATCATCCGGGCGAGCC
The DNA here is from genome assembly GCA_021204375.1 of Bacteroides sp. GTDB lineage: Bacteria > Bacteroidota > Bacteroidia > Bacteroidales > Bacteroidaceae > Bacteroides. The sequence goes on along the minus strand of JAJPZL010000193.1, from coordinate 5,074 downwards.
GGTGAAGTTTGAGGTAACGGTTACAAAAAACAGTATCTCGATCGAAAATGTAGAGATCGAGTATGAGCTCTCTTACGATATGATGGATCCTTATCGGCAAAAGAGGATTATTTTAAAGAACGGAAAACTTTCTATCAGCGGGGGTACCATGCAGACAGCCGGTTTTTTACGGTGCAGGGTGTTTGCTATGTATGAAGGGAACCGGTATGAAGGGAAGGCGACGGCTGCTTTTGAGCCCGAAACGATTGTCCCGACCACGCTTCTTCCGGAGGATTTCAACGAGTTCTGGGAAAAGGCAAAAGCAGAGAACAGCCGTATTCCACTCTCTCCCCGTCTGCGGCATCTGCCGGAGAGAAGTTCGGACAAAGCAGATGTATATGAAGTAAGTATCCAGCATTATCAACACGGAGGAAGGATCTACAGGATATTGTGTGTACCGACTACTCCCGGTAAATACCCGGCGATTCTCCGGGTACCCGGAGCCGGGATCCGTCCCTATAACGGTAACCGGGCGGATGCAGAGAACGGATTTATCTCCCTGGAAATAGAGATCCACGGTATTCCGGTTACGCTGGATCCACAGTTCTATGCGGAGCTGAACGGGGCGGGCTCTCCGGCTACCAGCATTTTAACTGGGACAACCGGGAGAAAGTCTATTATAAACGGGTTTACCTGGGATGTGTAATGGCAGTGGATTATCTTTTTACACTGGAACAGTTCGACGGGAAGAACCTGACTGTGCAGGGTGGAAGCCATGGAGGAGCATTAGCTATTATTACGGCTGCACTGGATAACCGGGTAACCGGGCTGGTCTCCTTCTATCCGGCACTTTGTGACCTGAATGGTTACCTGCATAACCGTGCCGGTGGCTGACCTCATCTGTTCCGTCATACAACCGACTCTCCTGAAGTGATCCGTATAAAGAGTGAAGTAACTCCTTATTACGATGTAGTAAATTTTGCCCGCCAACTGAAGGTTCCCGGATTCTACTCATTCGGCTATAACGATATGGTATGTCCACCGACCTCTATGTTCTCGGCATACAACGTTATTGAGGCTCCCAAAACACTGCTTATCATGGAAGAGGCGGCCCATTTCGGTTATCCGGAACAGTGGGGCAAAGCGTGGCAGTAGATCGGAAAATTAGTGAAATAAAACCTATTATTTGATTCCTGGAAAACATGAAATTAACTTATATACTTACTTTGATCTTCTTGCTGGGTGTAGCCGGATATGCTACTGCGGGAGACTTTACTAAACCGATGCCGGCAGAGGATGAGTACTGGCATACTCCCCGCGGTAATTATGAGGAGAGAAGAGAACTTTTCCTTACCTATTGTATTCAGAACGGGGATAAAACAGACCTGAGAGGTATATTTACCCAGGTGGCGCGTTTACTGGCAGGAATGAAAACGGAAGAAGGATATGTTCAGGAGGTGATCGACCTGATCCGGAGCAACCGGGATTGTACCGATTTTGTGATGAACGGATTGCTGCGCCTGCAATATATGGAGCAGGAAAAGCCTACTCTTTCTGCGGAAATGGCTGAAAAAGTAGAGAACTGCATCCTGGACTTTAAATATTGGTGGAACGATGCCCGGAGGGATACGACTTACCGGTGTTATCATACGGAGAACCACCAGGCACTTTTTCATACGGCCGAATTATTAGCGGGCCAGTTGTATAAAGACCGTACGTTCAGCAGCGGGCTGACAGGACGTGAACATGTGGAACATGCAGAGTATCTGCTGAACCGCTGGCTTGATTTCCTCTTCCGTTTTGGTTTCAGCGAATGGTTATCGAGTTATTACGAAGTAGATATTTTACTGCTGATCAATTTGTATGATCATGCGGAAAATCCACTCCTGAGGAAAAGAGCGGAAATGGTACTGAACCTGCTTATGTTCGATATGGCTCTTAACCAGTTCCACGGTTCTCTGGCTTCTACCAGTGGTCGTATGTATGCGAGCTCCCTGCTCCGGGGCAGCCACGATATGTCCCCTACCCTGAAACTTATATTTGGAGAGGGAGCCTTCCTGCCACGGGATATTATGGGGAATGTAGCTCTTTGCGGAAGCAGTTACCGGTGTCCGCAACTTATTATAGATATTGCTACGGATTATACGACTTCCCTGTTGAACTATCAGAAAACCAGTATGGAGGTGGATGATGCCCCGCTCTACGGTTTATCTTTTGACCGGGAAGAAGATGTTCATCTATACTGGCAGATGCAGGAATTTATCCATCCGGAAGTAGTGCGTATGTCGAAAAAGATCTCTGAGAAGTACGGTACCTATCCGTACGGGAATTATGATCCTTATATCAACCGTTACGAAGAGCAGATCCGGAAATACGGGAAGGTCATCAACAATCGCCTGGATCGTTTTGCCCTTTCCGAAGCCAATTTCGTGACGTATCGTACCAACGATTATATGGTAAGTTGTGCTCAGGATTACCGGCCGGGCGCGGTTGCCTATCAGTAGCATATCTGGCAGGCAAATCTGGATAACCGTGCCATCGTATTTACCAACCATCCCGGAGGAATGGACCTGGAATGAAGCCCGAATTACTGGGCAGGCAATGAATCCCTTCCCCGGGCAGCCCAGCATAAGAATATTGTGATCTGTATCTATAACTCTCCGGAAGGTGTAGGCAAGGATCTGTCACACGCCTATTTTCCTCAGGCAGCTTTCGACGAAGTGGTCGAAAAGAACGGATGGTATTTCGGGAAGAGAGGGGACGGATACGTAGCACTCTATTCGCAGAAACCTGCTACCTGGCAACCGGATCAGGCGGGAGTCATGAACGATCTGGTTGTACCGGGACGGCAAAACAGCTGGATCTGTGAGACCGGCTCCCGCAAGGAGTGGGGAAGTTTTGAAGAGTTTGTGGAAAAGATCGCCGGGAGTAAAGTAGCGTGTAACGGACTGGATGTTACTTACCACTCTTCGGCTTCCGGAACAATAGAATTCGGCTAGGAAAAGGAGTTCAGTGTCAATGAAGAGATAAAGGCTCTTAAAACCGGTTACCGGTATGACAATCCTTACAACCAAACTCCTTTTGCTTCCCGGGAGATCCGGATAGCTAAGGATCATACCCTGATCATGAATGTTGATAATGCGACTATAATCTCCGAATAAGATGAAATATAAAAAATAATTTCCGGTTTTTCTATCTCCCAGCCTGTATGATTTTATTAGCCGGGGGCTGTTCTCCCAGTGCATCCGTAAACCCTCTTTTGATCTTGTTATTGTAGGAGGTACACCGGGAGGGATCATGGCAGCTATTGCTGCCTCACGGGAAGGAAAAAGGTCGGTTGAGCTGGAAAGGACAGAGCATCTGGGAGGGCTTCCTGTCAACGGATTGGGGGCGACGGATATAGCCACCAAAGGAGCAACTACGGGATTGTTCAAAGAGTTTGTAGATGGAGTTTACCACTACTATGTGAACAGATACGGAAAAGACTCTCCCCAGGTAAGGGATTGTAGCCAGGGTTACCATTTTGAACCGAAAGTGGCTGCCATTGTATTTGAAGAGATGATCCGTAAAGAGGGAGATAATATTACCATACTTACCATGCGGCAGTTTGATGCTGCTGCACATAATGTAGAGATAAAGAATGGAAAGATAGCCTCCATCCTGGTTACCAACCGGATTAATAGCACTACCGAAAAGTACAAAGGTAAGGTCTTTGTGGATGCCACCTATGAGGGAGACCTGGGGGGAGCTTCAGGAGTACCTTACCACATAGGACGTGAATCCGGAGCAGAATTCAACGAGCCCGGAGCAGGCCGTATCTACAAGCTATGGAAATGACCTGAACTGGAAGGAAGCACGCACGAGGGAGACGAAGCCCTGCAAGCTTATAATTACCGGCTGTGCCTGACCAACGATCCGGAGATCCGCCTATTACCGGAGAGACCGGAAAATTACAACCGCGAGGAGTACATTTCTTTGATCGACGATGTATACTCCGGAAGACACGTCGGTGCGGATATGTTGGGAATAACCGAAGAGATGATGGAAAATAACCGGGAAGCTATCCGGGAAGGGAATTCCACCCGGATCCCGGGAGATGTGTGGGGTATATGGAAAATATCCAGTATGACCACGCTACCCAATCAGAAAATGGATGCCAACAATTAGCACCTGGCTCTGATCTCCACAGACCTGCCGGAAGAGAATTATCCCTGGCCTACGGCAGACTGGGAGTGGCATGACAGATATGCGAAACGGTTAAAGGAGTATATTCTTGGGCTACTCTGGTTTGCACAAAATGATGAAGAACTGCCTGAAAGGTTCCGTAATGCCTGCCGGGAATGGGGGCTTGCCTCGGACGAATATCCGGATAACGGACATTTCCCCCGTCAGGTATATGTCCGGGAGGGAAGACGGTTTGAAGGAGAATACTTCTTTACCGCCCACGATGCCCTGCCGGTTGAAGAAGGGGAACGGCCTCCTTTACATGCCGCCAGTATTACTGCCAGCCACTATGCGCTTGATTCGCATGCGGTAAAAAAGAGAGAACCGGGTAAAATGGCATTGGATGGTTTTTTCAGTCATCCTACTGCGGTATATACCGTACCTTTCGGAGTAATTGTACCTGCAGCGATCGATAACCTGCTGATACCTGTACCTGTTTCAGGAAGCCATATCGGTTTTTCTACCTTACGGATGGAACCTTGCTGGATGGCGCTTGGACAGGCAGCAGGAGTGGCTGCTTCGCTTTCCATAGAGCATGGAAAGAGCATTCGGGAAACTGATATAGAGGCCCTGCAGGAAAAGCTTATGGATCAGAAAGCAACTTTGATCTATTACCAGGATATGATCCCCGAAGATAAGGATTTCGCTATGGTACAGAAGCTTGGACTCAGAGGCTATATTCCGGAATGGAAAGCCCGTCTGGATGAAGAGACCGATAAAGAGAGTGCTGAAGAGTGGAGCCGGTTATCCGGAATATCCATTCCCGAAGGAATGCAACGGCGTGAAGCACTAAAATTAATTTATGAACAGACAATAGTACAGTAATATGCGAAAGAGAGACTTATCTATATTTTCCCCTTCTATTTTATAC
>JAJPZL010000084.1 GCA_021204375.1 Bacteroides sp. | reverse complement strand
CGGTTTTCCGATGGGAAATCCGCCGGTTTCTGATGGGAAAACCACCGGTTGCTCATCGGAAAACCACCGTTTGCTCATCAGAAACAGCCCAACAAACGACTTACTCTTCCCTACTTTTATAAAATAAGACGCTGTGTACCAAACAGAAACCTGCTTTGTTTTTTCTACGGAAAGAAATATATCCTAAAAAATATACCCCCGGAACTCCGGAGGTATATACTATCTGATGGGATAAACTATGGCTTTCAGAAATTTCTTTTCACTCCTATATTAGTTGAATCTCAACAAGATACGTCCTTTCTGTGTACCGTTGATCCATTTAGGCTGTGAAGAGGGCCCGATCAGATCGGTAGTATTTACCTTATTACGAACCGGTGTAATAACATCTAGTACGGAAATTCCCAGGCTCGGGAACGTATAAAGTAACTTATCGCATCCATCCTGCGGCTCGTATACTCCCAGGAACGATTCGGGTGTTTCATTGATAAGGGTAATGGTTCCCTCTTCCGTACGAATATCCATCCACGATACATGGGCAAAGAACCCTTTGAATTCCGGATAGGTAAAGGTTTCACCCGGGATCGGATCGTTATAATCATTCTCCCATACATCGTATACGGTTCCGTGGATACGGTTCTGCCACACCCGGTAAGGACCGGCACCCAGCCAGCGTTTGCTCAGTACTTTTTCTTCCGGATAATCAAACTTCACACCAATGAAATCGACCACACCCTGGAAGTTATATTCATAATCCAATGCGGCAGTACCATCGGGAGTAAAGGTCCAGGTAGCTTTATCAAAACTACCTAATTTGTAGGAAGCAGTGAGAACGAGATTATTACCCGATTCCTGTACATCCAATCCGACAAATACACCGGCGTCAGGAAAATCGTAATAAACACGCTCTATAGTGCGTGAATGTTCATTATCGTGGTTATAGAACTGGTCCAGCGAGCGGTCTCCGCGACGAAGCCCTATAAAACGAGGCCCATCTTTAAATTCCATTCTGCGACCATTCACGGTTACTCCTTTCAGTTCTCCATCTTTCTTACAGAAAGTAAAAGTACGCCCACCGGCAGTTACAGTCAAGGATTCATTGTTCTCAGTATAAGCAGGACGGTTACCGGATACCTCAGCCAGTAGCTGCGGAACAGCAACTTCTTCGATCGGGAAAGACCAGCGCCACAGTTCATCGCCGTTGCCATCCATAGCTGTGAGGAACAGGGCATCTGCCTGCGAATCGATCTTTGTTTTGATCTCCAGTGTCCCGGCACTGTGGGCAGGAATATCGCTCCCTTTTACTTCACCTTTCCGAATTACTTTTACCTGACCATTTGCATCACCGGCCCCCGGGAATTGTACCTGCTCCCAGATAAAACGGCAGGTATTTACATTGAGGAAGTCGTAGCGGTTCTCAATATCGAATATACCGTTAAAGTTACGGTCTATTTTCTGGTTCATTACCTGTACCGGATTCCATACCTCACGAATCGTATAATAACTACCCTCCTTTTCAAAATGAGGCCCTACAATACCATCGGCAGCAAAGTTGCCCTGGTTATCGATCTTACCATCCATATCTACCCGTACTACTCCTTCATCGGCCATTACCCAGAGGAATCCGCCGATACAACGCGGGTGATTACGCATCAGTTCCCAGTAATCCCAGAGTCCGGCTCCGTGTCCGCCGTCATACAGACCATGCAGGAACTCAGTCGGCATAAATATCTCAGGTTGACGGAGGTAGTTCTGAGTCTCTCCGTAAGAACGGTAGTGCATGGTCTCAAAACCACTGAAGTTACCCTGTGGATGGATAACCGGACGCTTCTGCGGATCGTATTTGTGGAATTCATCATCCAGTTCTACATTCCAGCCCTTTTCATTCCCGTTGCTCCACCAGATCACAGAGGGATGGTTTACATCCCGTTCCATCATCTCTCTGACCAGTTTCGTACCAGTAGGAGTATCGTATTTACCGTGCCAGCCACCCAGTTCATCCATTACATACAATCCCAAAGAATCACATGCTTCGAGGAATTCAGGATCGGGAGGATAGTGAGACATACGTACAGAGTTCATATTCATGCTCTTGATCAGCAATACATCTTCAATGTTCTTTGCTTTACTCAAGGTACGTCCGCTTTCGGGACGGAAACTATGACGGTTCACCCCCCTGACCATGATCCGGGTACCGTTAATATAGAGACCATCACTTTCACGAACCTCAATGGTACGGAATCCGAATTTTATCGGATAAGTATATTTTACCTGACCATCTTTACCTATCAGGGTAAAGGTAGCTGTATATAAGTTAGGAGTTTCAGCTGTCCAGAGAGCAGGTTTATTCACCTGCAAAGAAACATTAGCCCAATCGCCTGCCTGCCGGAAAGGAGTTGTGGTCTCACCCACCTTTTTACCCTGTACATCGGTTATTACTGTTTTTACACTGTATCCTTCAACCGCTGCATTTGTATAACAGTTGGCTTTGAAAGAGCCATCCGCCTGACCATCCACCGCTACATGGCGAAGGTTGATAGCCGGTTTTACCTGGATAAACACCGGACGGATAATTCCTCCAAAGTTCCAGTAATCGGCCCGGCGTTCAGCCAGGTTCACACTGGCATTCTCACTCTCTTTCCGGACTGTAACCTCCAACAGATTTTTCTTTTTACCAAAGTAAACCCGGTCAGATACATCATATATAAAACGGTAAAATCCTCCCTGGTGCTTTTCACCTCCTTTGCGACTATTGATCAATACCTCTGTATCTGTCATCGAAGCCTCAAATACCAGCTCGATCTGCTTGCCCCTCCACTCTTCGGGAAGTTCAAACTCATATTTATACTTTCCTATCTCATCGGCTACACCCTCCGGAAAAGCTTTTCCATAGAAACGCATTCCATACTGGTAGGTACCGAACCCCTGGAGTTCCCAACAGGAGGGAACACCGATTTTTGACCACTCACCCGAGTTGCGTCCGTCGGTACAGAAAAAATCCCATTCTACCATATCATCACATCCGGTACCGGAAAGATAAAGCCGTTTTGTTTGTATATCATCCTTCTGGGCAAAAGAGGCTACTGCCAGTAGAAAGATCAAAAGTGTCGTAGTAATCTTTTTCATTAATCCTATTATTCTTTATATATGTAGGAGACGAAAAAGAGAAGGTTTTGTACCTATTTGTGAG
>JAJPZL010000346.1:1880-3188 GCA_021204375.1 Bacteroides sp. | reverse complement strand
ATATTAAATCGGTTATTTGAGAAAGCCAAACCCATACCAAACGGTCGGATTTAAAAAACAAAGAATAATATGATGAAAATGAAAACAAAACTTCTGTTATCGGCAGCCATTCTTACTTTTCTGATCTGTATTACCGCTAATGCACAACCGGTTCCCGATCAGAAGATGATCCAGGGTACTATACTGGATGCCTCAAACCACGAACCTGTACCCTATGCACATATAGCTGTAATGGATGATGATTCTCTTTTTATAGGAGGAACCAGCAGTGATCCGGAAGATCACTTTATGCTGACTACTCTCCCGGCATGGAAAGGGCTGTTGGCAGTCTCTTACGTAGGATATAATACCCGGTGGATACCTCTTCCGGTTACTACGGAGAAATCATTTCCTGAAATTTTACTGTAGCCCGCATCCGTAGCTCTGGAGAAAGTAACCATCCAGGCGAATGCTATTCTTATAAAAGAAGACCGGAAAATGCTTTTTCCCTCCCAGGATCAGGTAAGGCTTGCCACAGATGGCAGTGATCTGATACGCAGAATACAACTTCCCCGGATTGTGATCGATCCTTCTTCGGGAGAAATCGCTCTTTCGGGAAAGGGAGAGATACAACTCCGTATAAACGGAGTAGAAGTTACCTATATGGAAATAGCTTCTATTCCTCCGGCAGATATCCTTCGGATTGATTATTATGACGCACCGGGAGCCCGGTATGGAAATGCGGAAGTAGTGATCAATTATATTACCCACCGCAAAGAGTCAGGAGTAAATATCAGTGGAACCTTCTTTAATAGCATTGGGGGAGACCGTACTTCGGCTGATGACAGGCTGGCAATGAAGTTCAACCGGAGAAACTCGGAACTCTCTGCTAATGCTTTCTTTATTCAACGCAAACAGAACTGGATCCGTGATTATGACGAGACCCTTATCTTTCCTGAAAAGACGATTCATAGACTGGAAAAAGGAGAACCGACTCTTTTCAATAAAAAGGTATTTAGTTCTAACCTGAATTACAGCCTGATGAAGGAAGATAATTACCTCTTTAATGCCTAATTAAGATATATTACCAATCAGTTCCCCAATAGTTTTGAAGACAGACGTACCATCCTCTATACATCCGATACGGAGATTCCGCTCGCTATCTATGACCATACCCGGGAAAAGAGCCACTCTCCCGCCCTGGACCTTTACTACCAGCATACCTTGCCCAAAAATCAACTTTTAATTATAAATATAGTGGGAACCTATATTCATACGGACTCCCGGCGTACTTATAAGGAACAACGGCAAGAATGGGTTGAAACGGAT
>JAJPZL010000346.1:0-1870 GCA_021204375.1 Bacteroides sp. | reverse complement strand
GGTATATATGAAAAGAAACAGGGAAGTCATAAAATGACCGCAGGAATCCGTCACCGCCAATCCTATACGGATAATCAGTACCGGGGAGATACACATGCGGATGTATCACTGAAACAGGCAGAAAGTTACCTGTATACGGAATATCAGGGGAGAACAGGAGCTCTGGGATACATGGCGGGAGTTACGGGAGTACGCCTGTGGCACATCCAGTAAAATAAGCAGACTGAAAAATACGCCCTGCAACCCAATTTATGTATCAATTTTGAACCGACAACAGCCTCTTACCTACGTTACCGGACAGGGTTGCAATACCAGGCTCCTTCACTGGCTGCTATGAACAATGTGGAACAGATCATTAACAGCTGGCAGATACGCAGAGGAAATCCGGGACTTCACTCCTACCGTACGCTTATGCAAAGCCTGGAAGCGGATTACAACCAATCTCGCTGGGGAGCGGATCTACTGGTAAACTACGAGCATGAGTGTAATCCGATTATGGAGTCTGTATTTGTAGAAGGAACTCAATTAGTACGTACGTACCGGAATCAACGCTCTTTTGATGATCTCAGTGCAGAACTAGCCCTGCGGATAAAGCCCTGGAAAGACTATATCCACCTCTCCCTGACTCCACGTATGGAACATTTTATCAGCCGGGGTAGTAATTACAGACATACTTATACCATGTATGAACTGCGCATCAACCTCGATCTTTCCTACCGTAACTGGATTACAAGTTTTACCACCCATACGCCCCGGCGGTTTATGTATGGAGAACAGATCACTAAAAGTGACCAGATGTATACGATCATGGCCGGATACAAGGACCGTAACTGGTCACTAACGGCGGGAGCACTGAATCCTTTTACCAAAGAGTTTAAAACCTATAACGAAAATCTATCAACCCTCAACCCGGTAGAGTCTAGTATTCACACACCTCATAATAAATCGTTTATGGTGCGGCTTGCTTTCAACCTGAATTACGGTAACCAGGCAAAAAGCGGACAGAAACATACTAACCACTCCGATAGTGATGCCGGAATTATGTCGGGAGGAAGAGAATAATCCAGGGATCACTCCAGTTCTTTGAGAAGGGAATCAATCTGCCTCTGTCCGGCATTGTAAATGTAGGTATCAATAAACCACAGGATGGTATCAAGCTGACGGCTCATAGAAGTAACAGCAATCCTGTGGTCAGCTCCTTCAAAGGTAAGGAAAAAGTAGCTGTACTCTTTCTTTTTAAATCTTCCGGCAATAGATTTAGAACCAAACAATCCTTTGCGGAAAAAGCGAAGACGGTTATAGAAAACAGTACGGTCTTTATTACCATGCATAAAAAGAGTAGGAGCCGGTATATTCTGGTAATCCGGGGTACCTTTATGGCTGAATATGGAATCGGCAAAAGCCAGGACTCCTTTATAAGTAAAGCCTTCCGGCAACATTTGAGAAAGAGGCATTTTATTACTGATATAGTAATCGGCCTGTAAGGAAGTAATAGCACCGGCACTGGAACCGCTTATCATAATACAGCCGGGATCAATACCAAGTTCTCCTGCATGTTCAATTACATAATTAGTAGCTGAGAAGAGATCTTCAACTGCCATATTAATAGCATTGTCAGCAGGTTTGGTATGAAAGAGCCGGATCTTTTTTCCAGCAAGTCCTAACCGGTAATCTATGGAAATTACGGTAATACCGGAAGAGGCAAGTGCGTAAAAGTATTCGTTATAAACCGGAGCATCACGGTTCCCTCTTTTAAAGGAACCACCGAAAATAAAAAACATAGCAGGTTGTTTTAGATTTTGCGGATCCTTTTGACGGTAAATATCCATATAAAGAGTAGTTGTATCTTTCCAGGCATATAGTGCAGTAC
>JAJPZL010000100.1 GCA_021204375.1 Bacteroides sp. | reverse complement strand
ATATATAGATGTTCCAGTAATATTTTACTACCAATAACAATGAGGATCACTCCTCCCCAAAGCTCTACCCGCAGATTCCACCTGTTACCACAGCAGATCCCGAAAAACAGTCCACATAAAGAGAGCAGGAAAGATACAAAGCCAATGATAAGAACCGGTGATGTAATGGCAGACAAACTATTCATATCCAGAAAAGCAAATGTCACTCCGATAGCCAGGGCATCGATACTGGTAGCTACTGATAAGGCCAGAATAACTTTATAGTTCGTTGGATTAAGCTCCTGTTTACACTCTTCTTCTTTAAAGGATTCAAGGATCATTCGTACCCCCAGAAAACACAAAATACCAAAAGCAATCCAGTGGTCAATACTTTCGATCAGGTAACTGAAATGATGGGCACCCGTCCAACCTATCAGGGGCATAAGTCCCTGAAAAAAACCAAAGGAACAGGCAATGGCCAGCATCGGTTTCCATTCTGTTTTTTTTAATAAAATTCCACTGGCTATGGCCACTGTCAGGCAATCCATTGCCAGACCTATTGCTAATAACCATATCTCTAAGTCGCTCATATCAGAAAGGAAGTACGTAAATTAAGTCGTATGACATTCCAAAACCACTTTTATTTTTTCCCATTCCCGGAACATACCAGGGAGTAGAGTGAATATTATCTTTCACCGAAAGAGGGGCCTTATACCGAAGAGACCATCCGAGAGCAAAATTCTTTATGATCTCGGCTTTTACTCCTACCAGTAACTCCAGCCATTGGGCTGTGGAGCTTTCTCCTTTATAATTATAGGGCACCGTGCCCCCCCATACCAGATCTTCTATATCAGGCCCACTCACATCATATTTAAAAGAGGAAAAGCCATATCGTACTCCTGCATAGAGATAACTTTTACTCCCTTTTTTAGCCATGGTATTATAGTTTATCCCGATACGGGCATAAGGAGTAGTCGATTTATAGACTACATCTTTTTCACTCAGGGCGTCTGCTCTTCCAAGACCCAACTCTATGATCGGGAAAAACTTATGTTTCAGATTAGCACTTATGCTTACTTCAGCATTAGACATATCCGAGCCAAAAAACCAGGTTCCCAGACCATATAGATCAGTGGCAAAAATTAATCCGTTATAAAAGGGGATCTTTGCATTTTCAGGATTGTTCTCTATAACGATCTCTGACTCTTGTGCTTTCAAAGAGAGCACATTACTGATTAACAAAAATATGTATATGGCTCGTTTCATCTTTTGTTACGTTACGATCAATAATGGCTATGGAATCAAACTGGTTTGTTGTATATTTGACGGATTCCAGGTCCTGGAAAACAGCAGTTCCACACTCCATGGATATAAAAAAGGGTTTATTTTCGTAATAGAGAATAATCGTATCTGCCGGAGCATCGGTTCCAGGATCAGCACTGGATTGAAAATATAAATAAAAGACTGTAGAGTCATTGGTGTAATTTAACGGGACCCTGAAATAATTACTGGTAGAAAGGTTAATAAGAACAGAGTCCGTACCGCCTGCTGTTACGGTAAGAGGAGCATCGCTGGTAGGGGTCAGGTCATTTTTATCCATATCATAAAAATTGAACTGTACCATAGGAAGCCCCGACTGTTCACACTCCGAACTATCACATCCCGCTATCAGGAGTAGTAATAATAAAACGGGCGTTACTGCTTTTAAAAAGTCTCTTTTCGCAGCTATCATTTTATATCTCTTTTTCAATCTTGTAATTATTGCGCTCCGGTGCATTCCGTGAAATAAGTTCTCCGATAAAGCCGGCCAGAAAAAGCTGAGTACCTATGATCATTGCCGTAAGGGAGAGGAAAAAATAAGGGGAGTCTGTTACCAATCTGTATCCTCCTCCCGTATGGAGCAGATATAGTTTATTGGCACCTACTATAATCACAGAAATGAAACCCAGGAAGAACATCAGAGAACCCAGTAGTCCGAAGAAGTGCATAGGTCTTACTCCAAAACGTGAGAAAAACCACAAAGTAAGCAAATCTAAGTAACCATTTACAAATCTGCTTAATCCGAATTTAGTTATTCCATATTTACGGGCCTGGTGTTTGACTACTTTTTCACCTATTTTGCTAAAACCTGCGTTCTTGGCTAAGTAGGGTATATAACGATGCATTTCCCCATACACCTCAATATTTTTGATCACCTCTTTCCGGTAAGCTTTCAGCCCACAATTAAAATCATGCAGGTTTCTTATTCCTGATACCGATCGGACAGTAGCATTAAAGATCTTGGTGGGGATTGTTTTCGACAGCGGATCGTATCGTTTTTGCTTCCATCCGGAAACCAGATCATATCCATCTTCCATGATCATACGGTAAAGTTCCGGTATTTCATCCGGACTATCCTGAAGATCCGCATCCATGGTAATCACCACTTCTCCCTGAGCACGTTCAAAGCCACAATAAAGAGCAGGCGATTTTCCATAGTTCCTGCGGAATTTAATTCCCCTTACCTGCTCAGGATATTCTCTTTGTAATTGTTGAATAACCTCCCAGGAATTATCCGTACTACCGTCGTTAATAAAGATCACTTCATAGCTATAGTTATGAACTTTCATAACCTTATCTATCCACTCGTAAAGTTCTCTTAAAGATTCGTCTTCGTTATATAACGGTATGACAACGGAAATATTCATAATCTATTGTTTTTATCTCTTAGGATTGGTTGTTGTCCAGGCTTCTCTTTACAAACAAGGCAGTCGGAATTGCGATAATAGTTCCCCAGAATATATTGTTATAAAGAAGTTGTATCGTAATTTGTATCGCACTCATCGATCCCAATGTAGTGATCACTGTTTCCATCTGTTGCAGATAATTTTCCAGACCGGAAGAGATCTCAGGAGTGAGACTCTCTAGAATTTTTGTATAGCTGTTCACTATAAAACCGTGATCTATATACCGGAAATAGATATAGTGTGCAACAGCTGTCAACAAAGAGGCAAACACATACATTAAGAGAGTAAATACCCAGGCCTGACGGAAAGTTATTACACACTCCATTATCTTATTGCTGTAAAGCCGTACGAAATAGTATCCTATAAAGGGAACCAGAAGGGTAAGAGCAATAAACAGAAGCTGCAGGAATGGTATTTTTATTCCCAGTGGAAAAAGGATAAATTTAAATATCCAGTATATTCCCATGTAAAAACCGAATAACCTGGCAT
>JAJPZL010000482.1 GCA_021204375.1 Bacteroides sp. | reverse complement strand
GTCAGGAGTCTTTCTTAATCAAAGAAACTTTTGAATTTCTTAAAGATCTTCTCTTTGATACTTTTATTAGGTTGAAAGTTATCTGATTTCTTCATCTTCTCCAGTATACTTTTTTCATCTTTGCTCAATGCTTCAGGAACGTATATACTCACATTCACCAGGAGATCACCCCGACCACCGTATCCATTGATGCTGGGAAGCCCTTTGTCACGGAGACGAAGTACTTTTCCGGGCTGTGTTCCCGGGTCGATCTTTACTTTTACTTTATTATCTATGGTGGGAATCTCTACCGCACCTCCCAGGGCTGCTTCCGGGAAAGCTAAAAGCAGGTTATATATAAGGTCGTTCTCATCTCTGACCAATTCCGGATGGGGTTCTTCTTCTACCTGGATCAGCAGGTCCCCCGGTACTCCGTTATGGCGGCCTGCATTTCCTTTACCACTCATGGAGAGTTGCATACCTTCGGCAACTCCGGCAGGTATCTTTACTTCTACTATCTCTTCGCCGTAGGTAACTCCTTCGCCCATGCACTCCTTACACTTATCTTTGATGATCTTGCCCTCACCACTACAGGTAGGGCAGGTAGTATGTGTCTGCATAGTACCCAGGATGGTCTGCTGGTTACGGATCGCCGTACCACTACCTTTACAGGTACTACAGGTCTCTGCTCCTGAACTTCCTTCTGCACCTGAACCGTGACAGTGGGTACAGGGTACATATTTCTTCAGTTTGAACTTTTTGTCTGCTCCTTCGGATATCTCTTTCAGGGTGAGTTTTACCTTGACCCGAAGGTCTGCCCCCCGGAAACGGCGTTGTTGTTGGGAACCACCGCCTCCGAAACCTCCGAAGCCTCCTCCGTGACCACCAAAGATATCACCGAACATAGAGAATATATCATCCATAGACATACTACCGCTGAAACCGCCGAAAGGTCCTCCATTGCCGGCTGCTCCTCCCAGACCTGCATGACTGAACTGATCATAGCGGGATCTTTTATCAGGGTTACTCAACACATCGTATGCTTCAGCAGCTTCTTTAAATTTCTCTTCAGCTGCCTGATCGCCAGGGTTCTTATCCGGATGGTATTGTATTGCTTTTTTGCGATACGCCTTTTTTATCTCATCAGCTGTCGCACTCTTGGAAACCTCAAGTACTTCGTAATAATCTCTCTTTGCCATATAATAATCTTAGTTTCGCTTCATAGTATCAGGTTCATAGCCTCCCGGAACCGGAGCCATGAACACGCAGATCGGAGAATTATTATTCTCCGACTACTACTTTGGCGTGACGTATTACTTTGTCGTTCAAAATATAACCTTTCTGTACACAATCCAGGATCTTTCCCTTTTGTTCAGGGGTTGGAGCAGGTACCAGTGCAATGGCCTCGTAGAAATCAGTATCCAGTTCTTTATCTTTGGTATCAATGACTTGTACACCATTTTGTCCCAGGATACTGATAAATTTCTGGTAGATCAGTTCTACTCCCTCTTTAAGAGCATCCAGGTCAGTTGAAGTCTGCATGGTGGTAATGGCTCTTTCCAGATCATCCACCACCGGAAGGATAGAGCTGATACTTTTTGCTCCGCCATTGAGGATCAGTTCTGCCTTCTCCTTCATGGTACGCTTACGGTAATTATCAAACTCGGCAGAGAGGCGAAGATATTTATCAGTCATCTCACTAACCTCAGCATTTGCTTTTTCAAGCTTCTGGGCCAACTCTTCTTCACGAGTCAGTATTTCAGACTCTTCTGTTTGCTGGTCTGTTATCTCCAACTCCGGATTATCCACTCTTTCTTCCTCTTTATTGAACTCTTCGCTATTTTTTGAACTCATATCTCTTATATTATTATTAATTCCGACGTTTTTTGATCACTCTTATGACAACAAAAAGTTTGCCAATTAAGTTTAATGCAGAAATATTCTGCAAAGATACCTCTTTTCTGTCATATTTGACACGTCAGAGACTTTTCATTATTCATTAAAAATGACTACCTTTGCAGCCGTTTATATTTATTTAAGGTAAAAAGTAATGATCACAGTAACGAATGTATCGGTTCAGTTTGATAAAAGAGTTTTGTTCAAAGATGTAAATCTGAAATTTACCGATGGTAACTGCTACGGTATTATCGGAGCTAACGGAGCCGGAAAATCTACTTTTCTCCGTACAATCAGTGGTGAAATGGATCCGACCACAGGGTCTATTATGCTGGGACCGGGAGAACGTCTTTCTGTGCTGAGCTAGGACCACTTTAAATGGGATAGTTATACAGTATTGGATACAGTCATGATGGGCCATACTGTTTTATGGGATATAATGAAGCAACGGGAGGTTCTCTATGCTAAAGAGGATTTCAATGATGAGGATGGACTGAAAGTTTCTGAACTGGAAGAGAAGTTCGCAGAACTCGATGGCTGGAATGCAGAAAGCGACGCGGCAGCCCTGCTGAGCGGACTGGGTATCAGCGAAGCTCTTCACTACAGACTGATGGGTGAATTGAGCGGAAAAGAGAAAGTACGTATTATGCTGGCACAGGCCCTTTTTAGAAATCCCGATAACCTGCTTTTGGATGAGCCTACCAATGACCTGGATATGGAGACCGTCAGATGGCTTCAGGAGTATTTAGGTAACTTCGAACATACCGTATTGGTGGTAAGTCACGACCGTCACTTTCTGGATTCGGTTTGTACGCATACGGTTGATATTGATTATGGCAAGATCAATCTGTTTGCCGGTAACTATAGTTTCTGGTATCAATCCAGCCAGCTGGCCCTTCGTCAACAGCAGAATCAAAAGGCAAAGGCAGAGGAGAAGAAAAAGAGCTGGAAGAGTTTATCCGCCGCTTCAGTGCTAATGTTTCCAAAAGTAAACAGACCACCAGCCGTAAAAAGATGCTGGAAAAACTGAATGTGGATGAGATCAAACCATCGTCGCGTAAATATCCGGGTATTATTTTACTCCGGAGCGTGACCCGGGAAACCGTATTCTGGAGGTTTCCGGTCTGTGCAAAAAAACGGAAGAAGGTACCGTATTATTTAACGATGTAAACTTCAATGTAGAGAAGGAGGATAAGATCGTCTTCCTTTCACGGGATCTCCGTGCGATGACAGCTTTCTTTGAGATCATCAATGCTCATATAAGAGCGGATGCCGGTCACTATGATTGGGGGGGGGGGGGATAAAATAAAAAAAGAATTAAT
>JAJPZL010000335.1 GCA_021204375.1 Bacteroides sp. | reverse complement strand
CATTTATAAACTATAATAAATAGAAAAACATTCTACATTAAAGAATATTCTCCACTAAACCGCTATAAAAAGCATATAAATGATTTTCAAAACCCGGAAATAAGATAGAGATAACATATACCCGCCGGTATAGCCAGTAAAGAGCTATCAAAACGATCCAGTATACCACCGTGACCCGGAAGGATATTTCCGGAATCCTTCACTCTCAGTTGCCTTTTGAACAGAGACTCCACCAGATCTCCCCATATTCCAAATAGAGTAACAACCATTGCGAAACCAGCCCATTGAGCTATATTCATAAAAGAAAACCAGTAACTCATACACAACGAGGCAAGCAACGCTACCACTATTCCGCCGATAGCGCCCTCCCAGGATTTTTTAGGAGAGATACGAGGAAACAGACGATGTTTACCAAATAATACACCTACACAATAAGCTCCCGCATCATTAAGCCAAAGGAAAATAAAGAGTGAAAGAGGAAGTACCCAATTATATTCAACCTTCTCTGCTACAGGATTATATTGGAAAGCAAGTACATTGAGTAGTGCCAGAAAAAGAGCTATATATACTTGCCCGAAAAACACATATCCCCAGTTCGCAACCGGTTTTGGATGTTTCAAATAAAGTTCACTGACAAGTAAATATATAAGGATAAGAAGATAAGGAATAAAAACAGAAGCTCCGCATATATCCATGGTAAAAGCCATAAAAGCCGGAAATAAATAAAAAGCTCCCGCCATACTTACCACTTTATTTACGCTTACTTCCGGAAGAGTATTATTAATCAGCTTTACATATTCATACATTGCCAGAACAGCAATACAGGTAAAAACAATTCCAAAAGTCAGAGGACTGTAAATAATGACACCAACCAGTACCAGAACAAACAGTCCTCCCGTCATAGCACGTAAAATAAAGTTCTTCAAAATAGTAGATATTAGGATTAAATCTCTGAATCTTTTTTCTTTTCTTCCTACTCTTCTTTAATATCATTTACAGAAGGGAGAGTTTCAGGTTCAATCTCATTTGTTTTCTTTTCATAAGCCATGATCTCTTCCGAACGGGACGCCCAGGGACGTTTACCGAAAATACGTTCCACATCCTCAGCAAATATAACCTCTTTTTCGATCAGAAGCTCTGCCAGCTCATTATGTTCTTTCGTATGTTCCGATAATATTTTCCGGGCCCGGTCATACTGCTCATTAACCATAGTAAGTACTTCCTGATCTATCAGTTCAGCCGTTTTATCACTATACGGCTTATTGAACGAGTACTCATCGTTATTATAATAGCATAAATTAGGAAGCTTATCACTCATTCCCAAATAAGCGATCATACCATATACTTGCTTGGTAACCCGCTCCAGGTCATTCATTGCACCGGTAGAGATCTTCCCAAGGAAAAGATCTTCTGCTGCACGTCCTCCCAAAGTAGCACACATTTCATCCAGCATCTGTTCTTTCGTAGTGATCTGACGCTCTTCCGGCAAATACCAGGCAGCTCCCAAAGCCCGCCCACGAGGAACAATAGTTACTTTAATAAGCGGATTAGCATGTTCCAGAAGCCAGGAAAGAGAAGCATGGCCAGCCTCATGTAAAGCAATAGTTGTCCTTTCAGCCGACGTAGTAACTTTACTCTTTTTCTCAAGTCCTCCGATAATACGATCTACCGCATCCAGAAAATCCTGTCTACCTACAAATTTCTTTCCATGACGGGCAGCGATCAGAGCAGCTTCATTACATACATTAGCAATGTCAGCACCGGAAAAACCGGGTGTCTGACGTGCTAATAAATCCACATCTACACTATCATCTATTTTAATAGGGTGTAAGTGTACCCCAAATACTTCTTTACGTTCATTCAGATCAGGAAGATCCACATGGATCTGTCTGTCAAAACGTCCGGCACGTAAAAGTGCCTTATCCAGAATATCCACACGGTTAGTAGCAGCCAGAATAATAACTCCACTATTAGAACCGAATCCATCCATTTCAGTAAGTAACTGATTCAAGGTATTTTCCCTTTCATCATTTCCTCCCATACTTGGATTTTTACCTCTTGCACGTCCTACCGCATCAATTTCATCAATAAATACAATACACGGAGCCTTCTCCTTCGCTTGCTTGAACAGATTACGAACACGGGATGCTCCTACTCCGACAAACATCTCCACAAAATCAGATCCGGACAAAGAGAAAAAAGGAACATTCGCCTCTCCGGCTACAGCTTTAGCCAAAAGTGTTTTACCAGTTCCCGGAGGTCCCACTAAAAGAGCTCCTTTGGGAATTTTACCTCCCAGATCGGTATATTTTTGAGGTTCCCGCAGGAATTCCACAATCTCCTCAACCTCCTGCTTAGCTTCCGCTAGCCCGGCTACATCCTTAAAAGTGATCTTTACTGCATTATCCTTTTCAAAGAGCTGGGCTTTTGATTTTCCCACACTAAATACACCAGAAGCTCCACCGCCACCGCCACTCATTCTGCGCATCAGGAAAATCCAGATAGCAACAAGAGCAACCAAAGGGAGTACCTGCCCCAATACCAAAGTAAAATAATTCTTCTTGGTTTCATATGAGGCAACTCCGATAAAGTTTCCTTCCTCCTCCTGACCTTTCAAAAAGTCAGATAAGGCATCTCTTGAAGGCGCTTCCGTATATATGATCGGATTCTTTCCTACCCGGTTTGAGTCGTTCTTAAAGACATCTTTAATATGTTCCAGCTTTACATTAAATTCCACCGAATTATTATCATATCCTACCACATTACTGACATACCCACTTCTTACATACTTTTCAAATTCACTGTAAGGAACAGTTTTGGAGATGCTACCTTCACTATCTGTAAAATAGAGTACAGCCAGCATCAGGGCAATAACCATAAAAAGCCAGTTCAAATTGAACCTGGGTACATTTACTTTATTGGGTTTTTTCTGATTGTTATCCATATGCGTTTAGTCTATATCGGGCACAGATGTCAATCTGGCATCGGCCCAGAGATTTTCCAGATTATAATACTGTCTGGTTTCAGGGAGAAATACATGAACCAGGACATCCGAGTAATCCATTGCTACCCATTGCGAATTTCTGAGTCCATCTACCGCAAAAGGCTTTATACCACTATTTCTGCGGGTAAATTCTTTAATGGAATCCACAATGGCACCTACTTGTGTAGGTGAGTTACCCTGGCATATCACAAAATATTTACTAATAG
>JAJPZL010000081.1 GCA_021204375.1 Bacteroides sp. | reverse complement strand
TTCCATAAAACTGAAATTATGTGTTTTTACTCCACAACGACTTCTGCACCATCAAAAAGGCGGGATTGTCCGGCAATGACTACCTGTGCGCCGTTCTCTACTCCGGAAATAAGTTCGTATTCTTCTCCCATACGGCGTCCGAGTTCTACTTTGTTGTAAAATACTTTACCATCTTTATATACATATACAAAGCGTTCACCGGATCCTACCTGTTTTACAATGGCCTGGTCAGGCACTACTACACGTTCTGTTATTCCAAAACTGATAGTAACGCGGGAGAACATACCCGGACGAACTCTTCTGTCGGCATTAGCCAGCTGGATCTCTACCGGGAAAGTACGTGTACCTGCATCAATAGTAGGATAGATAAGGTTTACTTTACCTGCAAACTCTTCACCGGGATATACATCCATGGTTATAGTGGCAGGCATTCCTTTCTGAACCTGTGAGAAATATCTTTCAGATACATTGATCATGAGCTTCACCGGAGTGATCTGTTCCACAGTAAGTACCGGAGTAGAGCCGTTGTAAATATCTTCCCCATCATAATTACGTGCAGTTACAATTCCGTTGATCGGACTGATCAGGAAGGTATTCTCTTCCAGGTTTTTATAAGCGGTTTCTGCTACATCCAGACTAACTTTTATGGATTCCCACTCCGATTTGGAAACTCCACCTACTTTATAAAGTTCGTCTATGCGGTTATATTCAGTAC
Source organism: Bacteroides sp. (assembly GCA_021204375.1). Taxonomy (GTDB): domain Bacteria; phylum Bacteroidota; class Bacteroidia; order Bacteroidales; family Bacteroidaceae; genus Bacteroides. The sequence goes on along the minus strand of JAJPZL010000081.1, from coordinate 2,502 downwards.
GAATATTCTTCAATTGTACCAGGGATTGTAATTGATTAGCCTGGTCCATCTGAACCAGTTTCTGTCCTTTTTTAACAGCATCTCCCACTTCAACCAGAATCTTTTCTATTCTTACAGGAGAAGTAGGTGCTATATTGTTTTTAACTTCCGCTTCGACCGTAGCAGTAAACTCTTCAGTCTGGTTTACCGGACGTGCTCTTACCTGGGACAGTCTCACAATAGTTTTTTCCTGCGTCTCTGTAGTTTCATTATCAGTAGTTTTATCTCCACTTCCACATGCACCAAGAAGGAGAACAGCTACAAGCATGAATAATTGTTTTCTTCCGAATCGTTTCATATATCTATTGTTTTTTATTTTCTGGTTTGTTGTTATTCTACCCCTCTTCCCAGTACCTTTTCAAGGTCGGATCTGGATGAAAGATAATCAAAAATGGATTGGTTATACGCTAAACGCGCCTGAGTAAGGGCTACTTCCGAATCATTGAGTTCCAGAATAGTGCCGCTTCCTACTTCGTACATCTTCTGGGCAATGGTTTGTCCTTTCTCTGCTTGTCTTACCCCTTCTTTATTGGAATCAATCTGCTGGATCGAATTCTGCATATTGTCCATATAGCTCTTTACCTGCATATCAAGGGTACGACGCAAATTGGTAGTCGTATAATCAATCTGGGCGCGGCTCACTTTAGCCTGTTTCACTTTGAAAACATTGGATATGTTCACCAAAGGTACGCTCAGTGAGAAACCAATGGTAGAATAGGGACTCCAGTTATAATTACGGAATTTCATGTTATCTGCCATGGTCATCCAGGAGTATTGAGCACTGAAAGCCAGCGTCGGCATAAAAGCCGTTTTATTCAGTTTTACAGTCTGATCCAGCATTTTACGTTGTAACTCAATCTGTCTTAAATCACTGTTACTTTCCAGGGAAGTATCAATGCTTAACACCTCCGCATACAGCTCTTTTTCGTGTTCTGCCAGGTTGCCTGTTACTTCCAGGGGATACTCCGTATCAATACCCATCAGCACCTGTAGCTGTAATTTAGTAAGATTCACTGCATTTTCTGCTGAGACAACACTGGGCTTAAGATTGTGTACCTGGACTTCCGCACGGATCTTATCATATTCGGAGACTACTCCCTGAATATATTTATTATTCACTACTTCGAAATTTCTTTGTGCCTGCTGATAACTTTGAAGTAATACCTCGTAAGAATCCTGTACTAAAAGCACCTGAAAAAATGCTTTGGTTACCTCATTGATCAGATCCAGCCTGGAAGCACGGGCCGACTCTACTGCCAGATATACATCTGTATCAGTAAGCTGGATAGACTGATAAAGAGAAGGTGCAAATACCGGTAAAGCAAGGTTAAAACCTCCCTGCCAGGTATTTTTACTACCTACCTTAACCACATTTCCCTCCATAGCAAATGACTGTTTCTTAATTGTATGAGAAAAAGTTCCCGAAGCATCTATTATAGGGAAAAGCTGGGAAAGTGCTTCTTTTTCTGCATACTTCTTTTTCTGAACCTCCATATCGGCCACCTGAATAGTCGGATTCTCATCCAGGGCTATTTCCAGGGCCTGGTTTAGGTCTACTCTTAATACACCTCCCGATGTATCCTGAGCGCTGGCTACTGTTATAACCATCAGCAGGAGTGATAGCAGTAACATCTTCTTACCAATAAAACTTTTCATTTTAATCATACCTTAATTCTAATTGTCTTTATTTTCTCTTAATTCACGAGACTGTTGTATATAGGTGTCAACTATTTCTTTGCCTTTTTCAGTAGATATTCCTCTCATGATCGTGAATATGATCGATTCATATACCTCCATAAAAGGATATTTTTCACATATATCAGAGTGCATCAACATTCCCATCTGCTCCCGAAGCAATAAAAAGATAATATGAAGATTAATATCACTACGGAATAGTTCTTCATCCACTCACCGGTTCAGAAACTTTACGATACTTCCATCATCCTGTTCGCGACGGGCTTTCATCTTCTGACTCACTTTAGGATATTTTTCCATATCTTCAAAAAACTTTTTATTGGTGGTCAGGTAGAGCTCCATACTTTTCAAATAGGCTTTCATTATTACTTCAAGCACATTGGAAGACTCATTTATAATGCTTTCCACATATTCATCTGCATTTTTAGCGTGATAATTAACGACTTCAATCAACAACTCTTCCTTATTATGAAAGATTTCATAAAGAGTTCGTTTGGAAATTCCCAGATCAGCAGCAATATCATCCATAGTAATACTTTTTATACCATGCTTGACAAAAGCGTCTCTGGCTGCCCTTATAATCCTGTCTCTCAACTCGTTTTTCTGACCATTCTCTTTCAATGAATCTCTTTTTGCCTCTTTCCTCTGTTTTACTTTACTACTCATCCACATTCACATTCACAACGCGAGTGCAAAGGTATACAGAAAACTCAAAACAAAAATAAAATTTTCACAAAAGAGTTAGGTTTTTGATATTTATTATACACT
>JAJPZL010000363.1 GCA_021204375.1 Bacteroides sp. | reverse complement strand
CCTTTACACGATCATATCCCTGAAAAGCATCATCCGCGATAAACTCCACAGTATCCGGTAAAGGTAATTCGCCTGCCAAATGAATACAACTACTAAATGCCCGTTCACCAATTGACACTAAATAATGAGGAAAATCAATCCACATAAGATAGGTTTTATGCGAAAAGCTAAATGGAGGTATCTCATTTACTTTTGTTTCTGATAGATTTATTCCTACCAATTGTGGTATATAATCTCTTATAAACCTGAAGTCTTCTTCATTTAAGTCTCCTTTAACTGTGAGAAAATTTATAGTTTCCGGTCTTTTCCCGGATTCATTTATTATCACTTCCAATGTACCACCCTCTGCAACCTCCACTTCTGAAGAAATAATCTCTCCTTCCACAATATTAAAAGGTTTCCATCTGGCCTTATTCCAATACTCATCACGGCTTCCTAAAGGCACAACTACAGTAGTTACACTATCGTTCAGCGCCTTGGGTAATAAATTAGGAGCCTTCTTCTTTTTAATTTCACAAATCCTGAGATTCTTGCACCCTATGAATGCCCCATCTTCAATATTTTTAATAGAAGGAGAGAGGACTATATGTTTGAGGTTCTCTTTATCACGAAAAGCATATGCAGGTATGCATTCCATAGGATACACATAGGTTTTTTCAGAAAAAGTACCTTTTTTCCCACATACAGTTTAATGCTGACATTCATTAAATCCAGATATTCTAACGCGGAAAACTCATCCCGTAACGCTTTAAAGTCGATAGCATTAATAGAACCGGTCAAAGTAAGATGAGTAATCGAGACGACCTCTTCATCGGTAAATTGTGTCCTCAACTGTCCGTTTTCAGGAACCCTTATTTTTTTATAAAGCTGCGCATTAGCTGCAATGAAACAAAGACTTAATAAGAAAGCAAATCCTATTTTTTCCCCATTTTCTACTTGATTAAGTTATTGATTGTAACTGATGTAAATAAACTAATTTAACTGCTAAACTCCTTTCATGGTGAGTTGAACACGTTTTCGTTCCCAATCAACTTCCAATACCTGTACCATTACCTGCTGATGGATAGAAACGATTTCCGTAGGATCGGAAATAAACTTATCGGCCAATTGGGAAATATGAACAAGTCCATTCTCTTTAATACCAATATCAACAAAACATCCAAAATTGGTGATATTAGTAACAATCCCCGGAACTACCATTCCCTCTTTTAAATCATTTATAGTTTGAAGGCTTTTATCAAATTCAAAAACCCGGATTGCCTTACGGGGATCTCTTCCCGGTTTATCGAGCTCGTCCATAATATCTTGTAGAGTAGGTAACCCCACTGTATCTGAAATATAATCCGTTAATGAAATTTTGCTTCTGATTTCTTTATCTTTTATTAAATCCGTAACCGTACAGTCCAGATCTTTTGCCATTTTCTCTACAATGTAATAACTCTCCGGATGAACCGCAGTATTATCTAACGGGTTATCAGCATCCGGTATGCGTAAAAACCAGTACTCTGTTCAAAAGCCTTTGCTCCCATACGAGACACTTTCAGAAGTTGCTTCCGTGAGTTAAATGCGCCGTTCACACTACGATAGTCCACAATATTTTGTGCTAACTGCAGACCTAAACCCGAAATATAAGTCAATAAATGCCGGCTTGCCGTATTTAAGTTTACACCCACAGAGTTTACACAATTCTCTACAGTCTGATCCAGTGATTTCTTTAACTTATTCTGTTCCACATCATGTTGATATTGACCTACACTAATGGACTTCGGATCAATCTTAACCAACTCTGTTAAAGGATCCATTAATCTTCTACCAATGGAAACAGCTCCCCGAACCGTTACATCATAGTCAGGAAACTCCTCACGCGCTACTTTAGAAGCCGAATAAATAGATGCGCCGTTTTCACTGACTATAAAGACCTGTACTTTACGGTCATAACGTTGTGAAGTGACAAAATTTTCAGTTTCTCTGCTGGCGGTACCATTTCCTATGGCAATAGCCTGTATGTCATAAGTTTCCACCAGTTTAGTAAGCTTTCTGGCTGCAATGCTTTTCTCCTGTCTGGAAGGATGCGGATAAATAGTTTCATTATGCAACAGATTGCCTTGTGCATCCAGGCAAACCAATTTACAGCCGGTGCGATAGCCCGGGTCAATACCCAGCACTCTTTTTTGTCCTAAAGGCGGAGCCAATAATAACTGCCTTAAATTCTCAGCAAACACCCGGATGGCTTCTTCATCTGCTTTTTCTTTCGATATAGAAGCAAATTCAGTCTCTATAGAAGGTTTTAATAACCGCTTGTACGAATCCTTAACAGCTTCACTAACCTGATTTCCAGCCTCATTATTACTTTTTATAAACAACCTCTCTAACCTTTCTACAGCCTCTGTATCATCCGGAGAAATAGAAACTTTCAGAATTCCTTCTGTTTCTCCCCGTCTCATGGCAAGCAGTCTGTGGGAAGAAACACGTTTTAAAGGTTCCTGAAAATCAAAATAATCACGGTAATTAGCACCCTCTTCCTCTTTTCCTTTTACTACTTTTGAAATTATTACGCCCTGACTGGCAAACTGGTTACGAATTTGATTCCGTGCACGTTCATCTTCATTAATAATTTCCGCAATAATGTCCCGGGCTTCTTTCAACGCATCTTCTTCATCTTTCACATCGCCTTTTACAAAAGAAAGAGCCTTTCCATAAATATCTCTTTCCTGTTGTCTCATCAACAGGAGAGCCAACGGTTCTAACCCTTTCTGCCTTGCCACCTCGGCTCTGGTTTTCCGCTTAGGTTTGAAAGGGAGATAAATATCTTCCAGTTCCGTACTATCCCAACTAGTTTCAATACGCGATTTCAACTCCGGAGTAAGCTTTCCCTGTTCTTCGATAGTAGTCAGAATGGTTTCTTTCCGTTTCCGGATTTCCACCAATTTGTCATACTGATTTTTTATGTTTCCAATCTGCACTTCATCCAATCCTCCTGTTACTTCCTTCCGGTAACGGCTGATGAAAGGAATAGTAGCTCCATCATTTAACAGGGCAACAGCATTCGTAACTTGTTTCTCGGAAATATGAAGTGACGCGGATATTAATTGATTAAATAAATTCATTGACTATGATATTACCTGTTTTTAATAGTTTTCAAATCTCTTTTCCAAAACATTTGATTTTTCCTTTTCACCTTTAAATTAATTCAGGACAGAAGGTAAATTGCCTCGATATGTAAATATGG
>JAJPZL010000045.1 GCA_021204375.1 Bacteroides sp. | reverse complement strand
CGGAAAGCCTGGGTGAACATAGCCAGGATAAGGGCTACCTTGCTGGCAGCACCGAATATACCCAATTGTACCCGTGCCTGGTGTTCGTCCGGTAGTAAGAACGGATAGATCATCTTATCTACTGTCTGATTAAGAATCCCTGCAATTCCCAGTATCAGAATAGGAAAAGAGTATATTAGCATCCGCTTTAGTAGAGCCGGATCCAGCTTATAAGAAAAACCTGTTAATTCCGGGATCATAAAGAATGTCACCATGCCGGCACATATCAGGTTTGAAATAAATATATATCCTACATTATATCCGGGATCATAGAACCAGTTTACGGACCCTGGAAAATGAGTCGATAGAAGGGGACACAGGATCAGGAAAAAGATGTTTAAAAATATGTTGGAGCCTATAAAAAGCAGTTTTAAGGCTGCAAACTTAATGGGACGCTTTTTATACCTCAGATAGGCAAACGGGATGGCCTGAAAAGCATCCAACCCTACTACAATAGCCATCATAGCAATAAACTCAGGGTTACTTCCGTATCCCAGGGTATTAGAGATCGGATGCAGGAAAAGCAGGCACAACACAATAAACAGGAAAGAGGTAGAACCTACGGAAATAAGCGTGGTAGAATATACCGCAGTAGAATCCTCTTCTGTTTTATTGGCAAACCGGAAAAAGCCCGTCTCCATTCCGTAAGTCAGGATGACCAGTAGCAAAGCCGTAATGGCATATATATTGGTTACCACTCCATATCCACCGGAAGCTGCAGGCAGTTTCAGGGTATAGAGTGGTACAAGCAGATAGTTCAGAAAACGTCCTACTATACTGCTAAGTCCGTAAATGGCCGTATCCTTGGCCAGCGATTTCAATCCCGCCATTCTTTTCAGGTTAATCAAACAGGTTGTTCTGCCTGTTTAAATAGGTTCTTCCTAAATGTTTATATGCAAGTTCTGTAACTTCCCTTCCCCGGGGGGTACGTTTTAAAAAACCCTCTTTAATAAGAAAAGGTTCGTACACCTCTTCAATTGTTCCCGCATCTTCTCCCAGTGCCGTAGAGATCGTGGTCAATCCTACCGGGCCGCCGTTAAACTTATCAATAATGGTACAAAGGATCTTATTGTCAATCTCATCCAGCCCGAACCGGTCAATATTGAGAGCCTCCAGCGAATAGCGGGCTGTTTCGGTATCTATTTTTCCGGTACCTTTTACCTGTGCAAAATCTCTTACACGCCTGAGCAGGGCATTGGCAATACGGGGAGTGCCCCGGCTGCGGGAAGCGATCTCCCGGGCCGCCTCTGTAGAACAGGGGATCTGTAAAATAGCTGCCGAACGGATAATGATCCGGCTTAATATCTCTTCATCGTAATGCTCCAGGTGCATATTGATCCCGAAACGAGCCCGCAGGGGAGCTGTAAGCAACCCGCTCCGGGTGGTTGCCCCCACCAGCGTGAAAGGATTCAGGTCGATCTGGATACTCCGCGCAGAAGGACCCTTATCGATCATGATATCGATGCGGTAATCTTCCATAGCCGAATAAAGATACTCTTCTACGATAGGAGAGAGCCGGTGTATTTCATCAATGAATAATACATCGTTAGCCTCCAGGCTGGTCAGCACACCAGCCAGATCACCAGGTTTATCCAATACAGGGCCTGATGTTACTTTAAAGCCCACCCCCAGTTCATTGGCTATGATATTGGAAAGCGTTGTTTTTCCCAGTCCGGGAGGGCCGTGAAGCAAAACATGGTCCAGAGCCTCTCCTCTGAGTTTAGCTGCTTTCACAAAAATAGAGAGGTTTTCCATCACTTTATCCTGTCCGCTAAAATCTTCGAAACTTAACGGACGAAGTGCATTTTCAAAGTCCCGTTCCCTGTTGTTTAGTTGATTATCTCGTATGTCAAATTCTTCTTCCATCTTTTATCTTAATGCAAACAAAGGTATAAAAGATTTGGGAAATGAGAATAAAGCGTCAAAAATAAATAAGAGAGAGGTGTGTTAAAAATCCGTTACTTTCTTTTTAAAAGAAAAATACGGGTCTTTAACACACCTCCTGATTATAAAAGTAGAGATAACTTTAGGAAATAGTCATTCTCTTTTTTATTCGGCAAACAGAATCACTACACGGTTCCATTCGTTTACCTCGAAAGGTTGCTCTTCGGCGCCGCGGCTTTCCGTTTTAATTCTGCTTTCTGCTATCCCATACTCTTTCAGTTTATGGGTTACGGCCTGTGCCCGTTTTTCTGATATGGCTTTATTTACAGCCGGTGTACCCGTTTGAGCGTCGGCATAGCCTGTTACCTGTACGGTTGCTTCCGGATTCTCTTTCATATATTCTGCGATCTTATAGATATGTACTGCCTGGTCGGCAATTACCATACTCTTTCCGATACGGAAAAGGACCACAGCTGTTTCGCCTTTCTTAACCACTGCCGGCTCCGGTTCCGGGCAAGGTTCCGGTTCCACATAGGGTCTGATGTTGTTAATGATCTCCCTTTGTTCATTGATCTTTTCATTCAGAGCCCTGATCAGTGCCTCGTTAGAGGTTTCAACCAGTTCAAATCCTCTGTTTTTAAACCGGTAGGTTAATCCTAACAATACATTATAGTATGTATCATATTTGGAACCACTTTTATGATTCCATACATCATCCGTAGCATTGATATTGCCTTCAAGATTCAGATCGAACATAGAATTCAGCCGGAAATTGGCCTGTAGTCCTGCTCTTACTACAATATTATCGGTCGATTCTGTTACTTTCGGTTTATTTTTGAATCCATGATTCCATCCTCCTCCCATCAGGGCCACCAGATTAAAGGGGCGGTCTTCTTTATACGGAGCAAAAATATTATTCAGATTAAAGAGTACATCGACTGTAGTAGCCATGTAATTCCAGTTGTAGTTGGGACCTTCTCTCATACCTCCTTTGGCCCGCCATCCACTCAGTTGTAAACGGGTTCCCACTTCAGGAGAGAAATATTTTCCTGCCGACAGGGCAGCAGAGGGAGATAAGAGATTTCCAAAACCCACTTCTCCGGTTGTGTAAGAGACACCGACCTGAGGTTGTATAAACCAGTTGTCCCAAAACCCATATTGTTTAAGCGCTTTTTCCTGTGCGTTCAGTATTCCACTGAAAGCGAGTACAACTACCATTGCTGTGATTATTCTTATTCTTTTCATACCTATTGTTGTTTGAGTTCTGTAAGAAATAAAAATCTGATGCTTCACCAGAGTAAGACGC
>JAJPZL010000055.1 GCA_021204375.1 Bacteroides sp. | reverse complement strand
AAGTCTGGAAATAAAACAAAAACACAATAAAAAAGGGAATAATAAAGATCCCCGGTATAAACTAATTTATAATTCAAAACATGAAAATATTATTTTATTTATTCCCACTTTTAATGGCAGTAGTATTTATCGGATGTGACGACGACGAAACAAAAACCGATGATCTGCAAGCCTCCGAAATTGGCCTGAATCTTAGTACAGCACTTACAGGTAGTAACTTAACCCAGGAAAACGGTACCGGCGTCTACTGGAATGAAACTTATAACTTAGATCCGGATGTAAAATACACCTCCGGTTATTTTACCTTCTCTCATACAGCGGATTATTATCCTCCTACCGGAACAATGGATGAGTACTGGTATTGGGATGGTTTTGTTCCCTCTACCATCAATGATATAACATTCTATCAAACCGGTACTGCCTGGGCAAAGAATCAATGGGGTTGTATGGAAGCAGCCACTCTCTCTTCTTCCAGTTCCTTAAATCCCTTTTTAGTTTGTTACTGGTCTTCTTATAGCGATGCTAAAACAGGGCCCGTAGCCAATGATGCTTTTAGCGAAAGCACTTACCACCTGTGGGTACGTTTTAACAAAGACAATGATATTAAAAGTTTTGCTGCCGATGAAATTTCCGTAGCTTTCCATCCGTGGACTTACTATAATGTAACAGAAACCGATCCTCAAGGAATTACCAGACCTTTAAATCAACCGAAAGACAGCTTAACCATCAATATTTACGGAGTTAAGGATAATAAATTTACCGGTAGATCCGTCATCCATCCCTTAGTACATGTAGATAAAGGAATAAAAGCCGAAGATTCCCGTGCATTCCAAAGTGTGGATATTTCTGCTTTAGGTGAAGTGGATTACATTGTATTCCAGATGAGTAGTAGTGCTACAAACGATTGGGGTATCACTACAGCGACCTACTTCTGCTTACGTGATTTCTATATAATCGGTAATCCCGAATAATAAAAGAGTCTGAAAAACAGACAATAAAATCCTGTTTCGGCAGTGAAGTAACCCTGTTACTCAAAGCCGGATCTAATATTAATTCTTATTTTTTGCTGCTGTAAAGAAACCCGTATATACAAGTGTGTATATGCGGGTTCTTTTTATCCTGCTCAGGGAAACCTATCAGATAAAAATCTTAATGGGTACAAGTAAAAAGAGGACTTCCTATTCTTTAGTAAGCAGGGATATACTTTTCTATAACCTCTTTTTTCTACATACCGATCCGAAACATTCCCTATGTTGTTCTGATTTTAATATCTATCTTTGCTCAAAATTTCAACCCGGATAACCATGAACTATCAAGAGACGCTTGATTACCTCTATACCCGTGTATCGATGTTCCAACAGGTAGGAAGTGCTGCCTACAAAGAGGGACTGAGTAATACCTATGTACTGGACAAACAGTTCGGACATCCCCACCGGGAGTTCCGCACCATCCATGTGGCCGGAACCAACGGAAAGGGTTCCTGCTCTCATACACTGGCCGCCATTCTCCAGGAAGCGGGTTACCGGACAGGGCTCTATACCTCCCCACATATGCTGGACTTCCGGGAACGGATCCGGATAAACGGAGCACCGGTAGAGGAAGAGTATGTCGTAGCATTTATTGAAGATAACCGGGAATTTATCGAAGAACTCTCCCCCTCTTTCTTTGAACTGACCACGGCCATGGCTTTCCGTTACTTTGCCGACCGACAGATCGATATAGCAGTGGTGGAAACCGGAATGGGGGGACGGTTGGACTGTACCAACATCATTACGCCGGAAGTAGCGGTTATTACCAATATCAGTTACGACCATACCCAATACCTGGGTGATACACTGGAAAAGATTGCCCGGGAAAAAGCAGGGATCATTAAACCGGGAGTTCCGGTAGTGATCGGTGAAACCACTGATGAAACCAAAGAGATCTTTATAAAAAAAGCCCGGGAAGTAGATGCTCCGCTGATTTTTGCAGAAGAGGAGGCTTTGTTACTGGGAGCTGGTAAGAACAAAGAGGGAGGATGGATTTACCAGACGGCAGATTATCCGGACCTGGTGGGAGAACTGGGCGGAAATTACCAGCTAAAGAACACCAACACCCTGCTTTCGGTGCTTCGTCAATTGATCCGGAAGGGATTCCGGATAGCCGACCGGGATGTCCGGAACGGATTTGCCCGTGTTTCGGAACTGACCGGTATTGTGGGAAGGTGGCAAAAGATCGCTGATGCTCCGCTGCTGGTATGTGATGCAGCCCATAACCCGGCCGGGATCCGGTATGTAGCTGCACAACTGGCTGAAAGCCGGTACAATCATCTTCATATTGTATTGGGTATGGTCAACGATAAAGATAGTAAAGGAGTATTGGAGTTGTTGCCTGAAGATGCCATTTATTACTTTACCAAAGCTTCGGTTGCCCGGGCACTTCCGGAAACAGAACTCCAGACAAGAGCCGCCCTGTTGGGTTTACAGGGAGAGAGTTATCCCGATGTAGCTACCGCGGTAAAAGCTGCTAAAAAGAAAAGCCTCCCGGAAGATATGATCTTCGTAGGAGGCAGTAGTTTTATTGTAGCCGATCTACTGGCACTTATCTGACAGCAATACACTCAATCTCCACCAAAGCATCTTTGGGAAGTGATTTTACTGCAAAGGCAGCCCGGGCGGGAAAGCTTCCTTCAAAAAAGGTAGCGTATACCTCATTCATTCCGGCAAAGAGGGACATATCGTGCAAAAGAACGGTGGTCTTTACTACATGATCCATCGTCAGGCCGGCTGCTGCCAGAATATTTTTTATATTCTCAAATACCTGGCGGGTTTGCGCCTCAATTCCTTCTGGCATCTCTCCTGTAGCGGGAATCAAAGGGATCTGCCCTGAAACAAATACCATACCATTGGCTTCGATGGCCTGGCTGTAAGGGCCGATAACCCCGGGAGTCTGGTCGGTTGCTATTACTTTTTTCATATATTCTTACAATTTAATGAGTGATTAAAAACGGCCGCAAGGAAAGGAATAATTGGCAAACTCCAAAGTTTTTTCAAAAAAAATCTCAGGGAGTGCAGTATTCGGCCCAACTGCGCATTTATCAAATATAACATGAAATTGATTTACCCTGTACTTTAACTATGACCTGACACAATGTAACTAATATTTCAACAAGAAAACGTTCAAAAGGTGGAGGATGTTTGCGAAAATATCCTCTTTTTTATTTTTTCTGCTTTCGTATGAATCTAAATAATAAACCC
>JAJPZL010000441.1 GCA_021204375.1 Bacteroides sp. | reverse complement strand
ATTTTCAGTTGGAAAAGGTGACTCCGTGGGAATCGGTGGGAACCGGGGTCAGTCGCCAGATCATGGTTTATAACGATGACCTGATGCTGGTCAAAGTAAAATTTAAAAAAGGGGCAAAAGGGAGTCCGTACAGCCATCCCTATACTCAGGCAACGTGTGTAGCAGAAGGAAAATTTGAATTTTCCACAGAGGGGGAAACCTGCATAGTAGAAAAAGGGGATAGTATTTATATTAAACCGGATGCACAGCACGGATGCACCTGTCTGGAAGCAGGAGTATTGATCGATACATTCAGTCCGGTGAGGGAAGATTTCCTGAAATAGTTTTAACGCTTCCAGATCAGCTCTTTCAGCCTCTGTACGGAATGATCTATCTGGGTACGATCTTCCAGTTCGTCCGCTATAAAGTGCAGATGGGCCTTTCCGTAAAAGGGGAGACGCTTTTCCAGAGCAGTGGCAATGAACTCCCTTAATTCTTCATCTTTTTTCCCTTTTAAGATGGGACGACTCTGTGTAGCAGGTTTCAGGCGGTTAAAAAGTATATCGGTAGAAGTATTCAGGTAAACAGTGATTCCGGAACTATTCATATACTCCATATTGTCAAAGAAGCAGGGAGTTCCGCCTCCGGCAGAAATCACTATATTTTCTATCTCTCCCACTTCCCGCAACATCTGTCTTTCAATCTCCCGGAACCCTTCTTCTCCTTTTTCTGCAAATATTTCCTGCACTGTTTTATGGTAACGCTCCTCAATATACCAGTCCAGATCAATAAAAGACAATCCCATATCCCGGGCAAAGGCTTTACCCAGTGTAGTCTTACCGGATCCCATGTATCCAATAAGGAAAATTCGCATCATACTCCTTCCATATTGATTAGCAGATGCAAAGATATAAAAAGAATATTTTTCGGACGACTGAACCAGGAAAAAGGTTTTCCCTCTCCTATTTATCATACTTCTAAAATTCTGAATTCTGGCTTTTGAACTCCGGGACAAACTCTTTCATCTCCTGTACCATCTCCGGTATTTTCACTTCACAGGCAAGCCGGGTCAGTAAATCTATCCGGGTTACCACCTCCCGGTAATCGTACTCCCTGACACGGGCCACCCGGATCTTTTCATGGGGAGTTGCCTGTGTATTCTCTTTGGTACTGAGCAACTCCTCGTACAACTTTTCCCCGGAACGGAGACCCGTAAATTTGATCTGGATATCTCTATCGGGTTTTAATCCCGAGAGTTTGATCATCCGCCGGGCCAGATCCACGATCTTAACCGGCTCTCCCATTTCAAAAATAAAGATCTCCCCTCCGTTACCTAAGGTGCCTGCTTCCAATACCAACCGGCAGGCTTCGGGAATAGTCATAAAATAGCGGATAATATCGGGATGGGTGACCGTTACCGGCCCTCCGTTCTTGATCTGTTCCCGGAACCGGGGAATCACCGAACCGTTACTACCCAATACGTTCCCAAAGCGGGTGGTAATAAACCGGGTTTTACCGGCGATCTCTCCCCGCATAATAGCCAGGCTGAGTGTCTGTACACAGATCTCTGCAATCCTTTTACTGCATCCCATGATATTAGTCGGATTAACGGCTTTATCGGTAGAGACCATGACAAATTTTTCTACCCCGTATTTTACCGCATGGTCGGCCACGACCCGGGTTCTGAATATATTTACCCGGATAGCCTCACACAGATTCTCTTCCATCAGGGGTACATGTTTGTAAGCTGCTGCGTGAAAAACGACCTGGGGATGATACGCCCGGAAGGCAAAATTTACCCGCTCCTGATTTCTTACATTTCCGATCACGGGAACGAACCGGAAGGTAGGGAACTTCTCTTCCAGCTCAAGCCTGAGGGAGTGCATCGGAGTTTCCCCCATATCGAAACAGATCAATTGCTGGATCGGGAATTTAGCCAGCTGCCGGCAAATCTCACTCCCGATACTACCGGCAGCACCCGTTACCAGAATGACTTTTCCTTCCAACAGTTTACCGATCTCCCTCATGTTGATCTTTATCTCATCTCTTCCCAGTAGATCTTCAATTTTAATAGGACGGATGGAACGGTGTATCTGCCCGTCTTTTACCTCCTCCATATCCGGTACGATCAGCGTTTTGAGGTTCAGACTTTCACAGTAACGGATGAGCCGGTTTTTCTCCCGCTGAGCCGCTTTGGAATTGGGGAACAGGATCCCGTCAATATCGTAGATACCCGCCATCCGTGCCAGATCATCCTGGTCTTCAATAAAATATACAGGAAGGTTACAGATGCGGTAATCTTTTCGTCCCTCGTCCATGGTAATAAATCCCCGGATGCGGTAATCCATCATAAAGATATCTGCCGTACGTCCACCGGCAATGGCAATACTGTTCTCACCGGTACCGTAGATCCATATATACTTTCTCTTCTTATAGGTAGAGAGGATCAGGAAATGATAAAGGATAAGAATGAGGATCCGCATGGAAAGAAGAGCGGCGATAGTTACAAATAAATCTCCCATACGGGTGATCCACAGCATTTTATCCGGTATATCGATCCGGAAGATATCGCACAGGGCGGCAATAAGGAGTATCTTTATAAACGCTACCGTAATAATTCTCCATCCTTCTCTGAGGGTAGCATGCCTGATCACATTGGCATACAGTTTAAAAATAAGGATGGCAATAAAACTGGCTATTCTTGAAGCCAGGGCCATCAGCCAGAATTGCCTGTTAGTAAAATCAATGTCGAGATATAGAAATGTACCGAAAGTAACCAACAGGGTGATGGATACGCATAAAAAAAGATCCAGCAGGAAAATAATCCAGCCATTGACAAACCTGCCCGTTGATAGATGTTTGAGGTTTAATAAAAGTGTTTTCCGAAAGTTACCCATACCAGATACTTAACAATAAAAGCTACCTGGCTCTACCCAGCACTGAAAATATAATTCTATCTGCATCACTACTCTCTGTAAATACCTCGTGACCGGTACCATTATTTTGTTGCTATTTATCATATCGCTTTTTTTTTGAAATAAAATTTCAACGGTTATAAAACAGTCGCCTATAAAAATCTTTTCCGGTAAGGATCCCGGTATAAACTCTTTTATCGGTATTATATAAACAAAAAAACCTGTCAAAAAAGTTGATATCAGAAAAAAATTTGTGCTTGGATCCGATCCGGTTTTCAATTGTATCCATTTTTTACATCCCTTACTCTCTGATTTTATCAATTATGAATCTGTAAAGCTTCTAT
>JAJPZL010000426.1 GCA_021204375.1 Bacteroides sp. | reverse complement strand
AAACTGTAGACATTGGTTACCAGCGCTCCTGTACGGCCAAAATCGGTGAGTACATACTCTTTGTCGTACACGGTATATTCACGGAAATTCATTTCATCTGTACAGGAGAGCAGACAGGCTGCACAGAGTAGCGTGAATTATATTTTTTATCTTCATAGTTGATTCTTATTTTATGTGTTCAACAATCGTCCCTACTTAAAAGCCAAACGAGAAGCCTATGTTTACCGAGCGGGTAGCCGGATAGACATTCCCTATAGCTTCGGGATCGCTTATATCAATTTTATCGAAACAGAGCAGGTCTACTCCGCGAACATAGATCCTGGCTTGTTTCATCCGGATCCTGCTCAGGGCTGAGGCCGGTAACTTATAATAGATCTCGCAGTTACGCAGTTTCAGGAAAGAGCGGTCGGCAAGCCATACGGAGTTATACATGTAATTGTTATCATTCCCTTCGGTGGTCAGGCGGGAAAAACGGGCATCGGGGGTTTCGGGGGTCCACCGGTTGTTGTAATAGTAGTTTGAAATGGTGGTATTTCCTACCAGTGGCATGTATACACTGGGGGTATTAAGGAGTGCCGTGTAGTTGCCTACTCCCTGGAAGGTAGCACTTACTCCCAGACCTTTCCACTCAAATCCAAGGTCGAATGCATAGAATATCTCCGGGTAGGATTCGTTATAGCCCATTTTTACAAAATCGTCTTCATTGACCACCCCGTCCCCGTTGACATCTTTGTATTTAATATCCCCGGGTTTTACGGGTCCGAATTACTGGGGAGCACTGTTGTCAATATCGGCCTGGTCTACAAAATACCCGATGGCTTGCAGGGCGAATACCTAACCTACCTGACTTCCGGTACGCCGTGTATTTGCATAAGCTCTGGGGGTCTCATCCATTTCAATAATTTTATTTTTTGAGAGGGTGAATTTACCTCCGAGATTGAAACGGATATCACCTATCTTTTTCGTATAATCCAAACCAATCTCTGTTCCCCAACTATCTACGATACCGTCGTTCGCATACGCACTGGAGGTACCAACTACAGCAGAGTTCTTACAGGATGTACTTACCCAGATATCGGAGCGACGTTCGTAATAGCCGTCTACTGTAAGGGTTAAGCCTTTCCATAGAGTTATATCCAATCCCGCATTATACTTATAGGCTTTTTCTACGGTACCGCTGGAAACCAGAGTTCCCTCCTGCCAGCTGCCGTCGTTCCCGAAATCGTTCCGGATGGGATATCCTCCTCCACTTCCATTGAGATCTGCATACCAGTATCCGTTATAAGGAATATTTTCTGCACTGAGCATTCCGAAAGAGGCACGGAATTTCAGGAGGTCGATCCAGGAGTTATCTGCGAGGAATCCTTCGTTGGACGCTACCCAGGAGAGACCTACCGTGGGAGAGAGATGCCATTTGGTTTCTAAAGTATTGGTAGCAGAACCCATCAGGGTGAAATCGGCAAAGTAACGGTCTTTGTATCCGTAATGGCCATATATACCTGCATTTTGATGGTAATAGGTGGTATTGATACCGTTCTTATTATCGTATTTATAAGTATAGAGCAACATGGCGTACAAAGCATGATCGTTAAAACGGCGCTGGTAATCCATATTGAGATGGAAGTTGAAAGAGCGGTACTGCCAGTCGAGTTTACTGTCTCCTTTGAGGCCGGTCTCTTCTCCACCGGTAAAGGTTCCGGAAATAATGGGTTCTCCCCCATTCCACCCGCTTACCGTGGAGCTTCCATAGGCAAAGGATTTGGAATGATCTTTCCAATAGGAAGCTATATTATCGTAGCCCATCCGTACACTACCTCCCAGCCCTTTTAAAATAGAAGAGAGATCCTGGTGAAGCGACATATCGGCATACAGGGCACGGGTATGTCCCTTGGTATAGACACGTCCCCGGGTCAGGGCAACCGGATTGAAGTAACCGTCCCAGGTTGCATTGCCACCCCAGAGTCCCTCTTCGTTCTTAATGGGGAAGGCAGCAGAAGGCAGCATATACAACTTAGGGATGAGATTATCACTACCCAGTCCCGGACGGCTGAACTTATTGAGTACGCCCATGATATGGGTCTGAAGTTTAGTAGTACCGGTCAGGTCAATATCCAGGTTGGTACGGAAGTTACCCCGGGAATATTTTTCCTGAGTGGAATATTCGTCATTCGTGTTGGCCTGGTCTATAAATCCGTTATCATTCTGCAAATTGAGCAGGGTAAAATAGCGCATACGGGTACTACCTCCGCAGAAGGTGAGTGTAGCTATATCGGAAGCACTTACGTTGCGGAAGGTTTCACCCCACCAGTCTACATTGGGATAGAGATAGGGGTATTTACCGCTTCTGAAGGCTTTCAGTTCTTCCTGCGAGTAACGTACGGCTCTTCCGTCATTCATAAGCGCTTCATTCAGGGCATTACCATAGGTATAGGCGTCTGCCAGATCGGGTTTACGGGCCTGGCGGTTAAAGGCATGATCGTACGAAAAAGAGATTTCGCGGGAGTCATATTTACCGCGTTTGGTTACGATGTTGATCACTCCGTTCACGCCCTTGTATCCATACAGGGCTACGG
The DNA here is from genome assembly GCA_021204375.1 of Bacteroides sp. Lineage (GTDB taxonomy): Bacteria > Bacteroidota > Bacteroidia > Bacteroidales > Bacteroidaceae > Bacteroides. Next base: position 679 of record JAJPZL010000426.1, on the reverse strand, counting down.
CTGCGGCATCTCTGAGCACGGTGACCGACTCAACCTCTTCGGGGCTGATGTAGTTAAGAGCCTGGTAGCCATAATCGCGTTCTGGGCCATCTATTACTACGAGAATACCATCGTTACCGTTAAGGGTCTGACGTCCACGGATATATATAGAATGGATCTGATCCCATACGGTACCGGTTTTTTGTAGGGTAGTAAGTTTCAGCACGTTCCCGTAAAGTGAGTTACCGATATTGAAGGCTGAACGGGTATCTATATCTTCGGCATATACGGTGGAGACTGCTCCGGTAAACTCTGTGCGGGTTTGTTCCAGGCCGAATCCGTGATTCACTTTCATATCTGAATAGTCTACCACGATGGTAAGAGGTTCGTTCTCACTGGTAACAGATACCCGCTTTACATCGTCGCTGAACGTGAGTACTTTGAGAATATCGTTCTTCAGAGCTATGATCCCGAAGTTACCGTCCTGATCGGTAGCTGTTTTTACAGAGGGACTATCCTCAATGGTTATCAAGGCTCCGGGGACAGGATCGCCCAGGTTATCCACCACTCTGCCGGTAATAAAGTTACCGGTCTGAGCCCAGCCGGAGAGGCTTAAACAGGCAAGTGTTAGTATAGTTGTTATTTTATTTTATGATTATCCGCATAATGTCCTATTATAAATTCTGGATTTGAAGTCGGA
>JAJPZL010000476.1 GCA_021204375.1 Bacteroides sp. | reverse complement strand
ACCGGTAATATTTTTATATATTTCATATTTATATACATTTAAAGTTATTCTTCATCATCCTCATCATTATCCGGAAAATCACTATAAGAAGGAGTTTCCAGCGATACCACACGCCAGTTATCCGAGTAAATATCAATAGATACCTCAGAAGTATCAAACTCAACTTCACTATCGGCCGAATTACCCGTTACATTCGCCAAGGTGAAATTAGTATTTTCAAAATAGATTTCAAAGTTCTCATAAGTAGCATTTTCCCGTGTTTCGAGTACATCTTCGAAAGTGAACTCTCCTTCCGGATCTGAAAATGCATAGAAATAGCTGAAAGGAATAGTAACTGTTTGCCAACCTTCGGTTTGGAAGGGAACAATTTCTCCATCTACTAACCAGGGAATATAGTTATAAGTAGCTCCGCTCCATTCACATCCGCTAAAGCTATTGATCAGACATATTTTCAGGTATCCACTGGTCCATGCTTCCGGAACATAAATATCGAACTGGAAAGCAACCTGATTTACCGGAGTATTCGTAGGAATATAAGGAGTTAACTGTCCACGCCAATCATCTACACCACTACCGGCTGTCCAAATTTCAGATATACGGGTTTTGCCCTTTTCTGCTGGCTTTAACCGGGCAGGCAAATGATTTACATAATTTCCTTGTGAAGTATTTCCTTTACCCACAAGTGCTGACTCTAGGTCTTCATCCATAATCATACTTACACTTCCTTCCGCTTGCCAAAATCCATGTCCACCCATACCATCAAAATCAAGAATCACTCCTTTTTTAAAATTAAAGTAAGCAGGAGAATATCCTCCACCATTAGCACCAATCGCAAAGAGAGAACCACCCTCTTCAGATACTCCGGCCGGCATAGCTACAGTAAAGTATTCACCATCTTTATCAGAAACAATACCATCTGTAATTACAACATTACCCGGAAAAGTTACACTTTCAATCTCTACCAATCCTTCACCATATACAGTAACCGGTTCGCCTACTTTCGGTAATGTATTCAAAACCTGGGTAAGAGTAGGAGATGCCGCACGTACCTCAATAGAATAGGTAGCTTCTGAGCCATCCTTAGCCAAACGAATGGTATTCCGGTCCTCTGGTTCAGCCTCCACAATCGGAGTAGCTTTAGCTACCGCAAACAACATAGAACCATCCGAAACATACGCCGGATTAAAATAGGTATTATACCCATTTACATAGAGTCGCTTAAGCCCAGTAAAACCACTACCTTCTACACGGATCACCTGACCAATACGAATAAAATCAACCAACCTGTCAGGAACAGACGAAGTGGCATCTTCCAGGCATACGCCGGTTATTTTTATCGGCGATTTACTACCGGAACTATCATCATCACTACATGCAGTAAGGCCCAGAGCAGCTATTACCACTCCCACTATCAGGCTCAATACATGAAGATTTTTATATGGAAATATACTTTTCATTGTAGTATTTCAGTTTTAGGTGATTAAAATAAATCTGTAATTCGTTCTTCCGTAAACTCATAAGGAACCGGATCCTCTTTTAAAAGCGGATTCTGTACCACTTCTGATTCCGGATAAGGTAACAGGAAAATACTTGAATTAATAACTCCTACCGGACGTGATCCGGGATCCCGGCTATCATCCAGTGTCAATGTATTGGTAGAACCATCGTAGGTAAACGGAACAATAATATCCCGGTCCTGATTTTCAATATACCCCAATACTTCCTGCTGTTTGTAGTATGCCCAACGAACCATATCATACCAATACTGTCCTTCCATACAGAGTTCCAGACGACGTTCCTTGCGGATATCCTCAAAGGTGATCTGACTCACAGGATCCAAACCGGCGCGTTTACGAATGGTATTAAAATAGTCGATTACAGTCGCATCTGAAGTACTAGCTGAATTGCCCAGAACAGCTTCTGCATAGTTCAGATATACCTCTCCCAGACGTAACATATACGTATTAAGAGAAGAATTCATACGGCTGATCTTTGAGTTATCTTTAGCAGAACCCACAACCCATTTTTTACATTTAAAGCTTCACGGGTTTTGTCATACGTAAAACCACCTGCTGCCTTATTGATTTCCGGATAGTGATCTTCATAACCCATCCAGGTTGCTTTCCGACGTACATCTTTGGTATCATACTCTTTTATTACATCATAAGCAGCTCTTGTCCAGTACCCCCAGGCAGCATCATCTCCTGTAATTTCCGAATCACAGGCAAAATAAGCCTGCTGGGTATTGGTTACTCCATATTCTCCGTTGGGCACCCATTGTAAAGCAAACATGGATTCGGAGTTATTATTATTCTCAATAGTAAAGAGCTCAGCGTAATTAGTCATTAACTTATAAGGACTGTTTTTTATAGCCATAGCTGCAGCTTGTTTAGCCATTTCCAGATAACTCTGGTTCCGTGTACCACTGTTCGGATTACTGCTGTATCCGGAAATAGAGAGATAAAGATGAGATAACATACCATAAGCTGCATATCTTGTCAAACGTCCATCCTGATAAGGTGTTTCCGGCAGGTATTTAGCTGCATACTCCAGATTGCGCATAGCAAACTCTAAAACATCTTCCGTAGGGTTAGTAGGGACAATAGGATTAGTTACTAACGGAGTGGGGTCCTCAGAGATAATTACATTTCCCCAGAGAGAAGCTAGATACCAGTAAGCAACTCCACGCATAAAGCGGGCTTCGCCAATATAACATTGTTTAATATCCTGATCAACCGTGCTTTCGTTAATACCGATAATTACCAGATTAGATTGCTGCACAACTGTATACAAAGATTGCCAGGCTAATACCAACGGACCGGTAAGACCGGTTTCTGTCAGATCGGTAAAAGGATAAATATAGTCAGAGTAAGGAGCATACAGATTATTTCCCCGTCCGTCTCCCAGACCATAATAAAATTTATCATTAAAATCAAACCATACTTTATTATAAAGAGGTGCAGTAGCTGCCTGGAAGTCAGATTCGCTCTGATAAAAATTCTCTCCTGTAATACGGTCATTCGGTTCTATATCCAGAAAGCCCACACAACCAGACAGAGAGAGCAGAACACTTATACCCAGTGTATATATTATTTTACTTGTTTTCATATTCTGTTAGTTAAATTAGAAGGTGAGATTTAAACCAAATGTATAAATACGAGGTGTATGATAACGGAAGTTATCAATTCCGCTCATTAAAGCATCCTGATTTTCGGCATCTACTTCCGGATCATAACCGGAATATTTAGTAAATGTATATAC
>JAJPZL010000114.1 GCA_021204375.1 Bacteroides sp. | reverse complement strand
GGATTGACGAAATGATCGCTCTTTATCCGTTACCGGCAGAGGCTAACGATACAAAGATCCAAGGTGACATTATATCCTTACCATCCTTGCAGCTTTCTCCGGTACTCAATATAAAAGGTGGAATAATGGTAGATATGCAGCAAACTTATCTCTCCGGTAAAGCACATCGTACTGCCCTTTGGTGCGGTAATGCCCGTCCGGGTGGAGTTAAATCTGCCAAACCCCACCTGACACGGTTCGTTCCGGGAAGAGAGGGGAAAGGACTCACCGATAATCTGGATACTCTGGTGTATGACATGGTAAAAGGAAATGTCAGAACACTGAGCCACTTTCCGGCCCTGTGGTATGAACGGCGCCGGGACGATCACGGCCGCTCCCGCCGGATCGATGCCGACGTATGGACGCCTTTCTATGAACAACCTTTTGCCCGTACAGGAGAAGGAGAAGCGTTTGACCGTCTTAGTAAATACGACCTGAACCGTTATAACAGTTGGTACTGGATGCGTCTCAGGCAATTTGCCGAACTTGCTGAAAAGCACGAAAGGGTCTTTGTACAGGAGCATTACCTGCAACACAATATCATTGAGGAGAGAGCACACTGGACCGACTATCCCTGGCGGACAGCTAATAATATCAATGAAATGGGGTTTGCCGAAAATACCTACTATGCAGATGACCGTCGCGTCTTTATGGCAGAAGAATTTTACGATATTTCCCATCCGGAGCGTGCCCGTTACCACCGGCAATATATCCGGAAACACCTGGACGAACTGGGTGCCTACTCTTCGGTCGTTCACCACCTTGGAGCCGAATATACCGGCCCGTTACATTTTATGAAGTTCTGGCTGGATGTCATTGCAGAGTGGCAGAGAGAGAAGGGAAAATAGGTATATGTAATGCTCACGGGTACTAAGGATGTACAGGATACGATCCTGGCTGATAACAATTACCGGAATATTATTGATATCATTGATATTCGGTAATGGCACTACCGGAATGATGGAACTCTATACGCTCCCCAGGGAGGAGTAAGCCTGGCGCCCCGCCAGTATGCCCGGATCATGGAGGTGGGAGAGACCAGTTTTGAAAGTATTTACAAGGCCGTGAGTGAATACCGTACTGCTTATCCGGAAAAAGCAGTCGTATATAACGGAGTCCGTTCTGCCGGACATAACTGGGCTTCGTTCATGGCAGGAGGTTCTCTGTGTGACATACCGGTAACTCAGGAAGAGTTTTTTCATGAAGTGGCAGGAATGGAGTCTTTATCCTCTATAAGTATAGAAGAAACACAAATAGGAATGGGGAAGATGGGAACAGGCTATCTTATCTATGTTACAGGAGAAGAAGCCGTAGCAGACCTGACACATGATCCCAGAGATTACTATCTCTATTTTATAAATCCCGAAACAGGTACGCTGAAAAAAGAGCGGGAAGAGTTAAAAGGAGGTGTTTGTCATCCGATACGAACAGGAGACAGGCACATACTCTGGATAACCAAAATCCCGGAATATTGATGTATAAGATCCGGATCTATCAGGCTTAGCTGATTATTCGGATCTTTTTATATAGAAAATCAGTAGAAATAGTCGAGTATATGTACCATCATCAGTTGTAACCTTTTTCCGTCACTCAGATGTCCTGATTGGAAAAGGATCCGTTTTCCATCTGCACTGAAGTAAGGATGGGCATGGTCCGGACTCATTTTAGTATCCGTTACCGGCCGGTGTTTTCTACCGGTCTCATTGTTGATCAACCAGATATTACCGGCAAAAGTATCTCCTACAGACCATTTCCCATCCCGTGAAGCATTACAATGCCAGAATCCCCGGCCGTTCAATCCTCCCTCTTTTGCTGCCCGATCCTGATCCATTTCTACCTGTCCCATCAGCTCTACATCGTTGGTACGGATGTTTATACGTGCTATGCCACTGATCTGTTTCCGGAGTCTGTCCTGCCAGCCCAGTATATTGAAGTAAACATGATCTTTGGTCGCAAATGTTTCGTGGGTCACCCAATCCAATGGTGTCTCTTCATACAATGGACGGTTTATCTTTCCATCTGCCGTACAGAACCACATCCGCTGTGGAGCATCTCCACCCGTCTCGTGGCAATAGACGATCTCTCCCGGAGTAAACAGACTGGTCTATATATGACCGATACGAAAATCAGCATTCAGTACAAAACTAACTTTTCCTGTACGAAGATCCATTTTTCGAATTCTACTTAGCCCGTGAGCTACCTTTTTTGGCTAGTCATCGGCCGGCTTATACTGCGCTGCCGGGTTGGTTCCTGCCTTCTTCCGGTCTGTCTCTGTCTCTTCCCTGCTTACTGTAATATAGGCATACTCATCCGTACAATCAATAGCAAACCCTCCGGGTTTACCCATCTCCAGAGGAAAAGTGCCGATCTTTTTCTCATAAAACTCTCTTTCTCGTACCATTCCCTCTTTAGAATGTTTAAAGAGGGAGTCCAGTTCCAGTACATACATCGTTCTCTCTTTCTCAACCCTTCTGAAATAGAACAGGCGGTTGCTGGTATGAGCCAGATAAGCTCCGTCCACATCCGCTCCCTCTGTCGCCTGGATGATCTCTCCGGTAGTCTCTTCCAGAAAGAAGAATTGGGAACGGGGAGGTACCCGCCGCGTCTCTCCCGACGGCAATGTTATTTCCCGGTAAGGTTCATCCGATCTGGAAGAAGAGCGGAATAAAATATATTTCCGGTCTGCTGTCCACATCGGATCAGTCTGGTAAGGGAACCTGTCGTTCTTTTCAGGGGAGGTAAGTACTGTAATCGGAATCCATGTTCCCGGATCCATATATACCTATCTTTCGGAGGAAGATCTTTTTCCCATTTGTGCTGAAAGTGCGGAAGCATACAGCAGTAAAATCAAAATAATCGTAGTTTGTTTCATGGTGTCTGTCCTTTTATAAAATTCTCTCTGTCAAAGATAAGCGGGATGAAAGGGGAGGACATGGAATTTTATTCGGAATTCATGTACAAGGAGAAAATATTTTTCGGATCCGGTTAAAAAAGAAGGCAAAAATCCATAGCCGTCAAGAAAGTAGGTTCCTGTAACACAAAAAAGAACCTTTATTTTATAAAGTATTTTTAGTAAGCAGGAGGCTCCCCTATAAAAATACCGGGAGAACCTCTCCCGGTGAATACAAAGGAAAACTAATCCTTACCTGAAATCTTTTAATTGTTCCTGCAGTTTCTGCCGCGTAAAGAAAAAACGACGCTTTACCGTACCAAGTGCAAGGTTATGTTATACAG
>JAJPZL010000320.1 GCA_021204375.1 Bacteroides sp. | reverse complement strand
CTGAAGATGTGGAATGTTTGATGCAATTTGATGGAATTGTAAGAAACAGATTGAAAATTAAGGCAGCCATCCATAATGCAAAACTGTTTATTGAAATACAAAAGGAGTTCGGGAGTTTCTATAACTATACTTTATCTTTTTTTCCGGATCAAAAACCGATAGTTAATCAGTTAAGAACCCTTAGTGAAATAACTCCTACATCCCCGGAGTCGGATGCCATGAGCAAGAATATGAAAAAACGGGGATTTAAATTCTTTGGCTCTACCATTTGCTATGCCCATTTGCAGGCAGCCGGCTTTATAAATGACCACCTGGCAGACTGCATATGCAAAAAAGGGATTTAGCTTAAAGCCAGGTCCCCCTCATAAGCCTGTAACAGGTTTAATATTTTCCTCTAATCGTTCTATAGAGAATTCTCTTACCTGTTTATTCTTTCAGTTTTTCACGCAGGAACTTACCGGTGTAGGAAGTTTCGCAGGTAGCAATCTCTTCAGGAGTTCCGGTAGCTACCAGGTAACCTCCCTCTGCACCTCCTTCGGATCCCAGGTCAATAATATGATCGGCACATTTAATCACATCCATATTGTGCTCAATGATCAGTACGGTATGCCCACGGCGTATCAGGGCCTCAAAAGATTCCAGTAACTTCTTAATATCATGGAAGTGCAGCCCGGTAGTGGGTTCGTCAAAAATAAAAAGTGTGGGTTCTGCTTTTTCCTGTGCCAGGTAGTAGGCCAGTTTTACCCGTTGGTTCTCTCCTCCCGAAAGGGTCGAAGAGGCTTGTCCCAGCTTGATATAACCCAGTCCTACATCCTGCAACGGAGTAAGCTTCCTGACGATCTTTTTCTGACCATGCTCCGTAAAGAATTCAATAGCCTGGTTTACCGTCATCTCCAATACATCGTGTACACTTACCTCTTTATACTTTACCTCTAAGATATCGGGTTTAAAGCGTTTACCGTGACAGGTCTCACACTCCAGTACCAGATCAGCCATAAACTGCATCTCCACTGTAATGGTCCCGTCTCCTTTACACTCTTCGCAACGTCCACCCTCAGCATTGAAGCTAAAATAGGCAGCTGTATATCCCATCTGTTTAGAGAGCGGCTGGTCGGCCCATAATTTACGGATATCATCGTACGCCTTCAGGTAAGTGACCGGATTACTACGGGAAGATTTACCAATCGGATTCTGATCTACAAACTCTACATTCTTAAGCAAAGAAATATCTCCCTGAATGGCTCCGAACTCACCGTGGCGTTCGCTGGTCTCATCCAGTTCCCGTTTCAGTGCCCTGTAGAATATATTCCGCACCAGTGTACTTTTACCGGATCCGGATACTCCGGTCACTACGGTTATAATATTAAGCGGGAAGCGGACATCCACTCCTTTGAGGTTATTTTCACGCACCCCTTTTATTTCAATATAATTGTTCCAGGGACGCCGCTGTGCCGGATATGCTATTTTCTCTTCTCCCAGGAGGTAGTGCACCGTATGGCTATTGCTTCCCTTTTTCAGATCATTCATATCACCCTGGTAAACCACCTCTCCTCCCAGCCGTCCAGCTTTAGGACCAATATCAATGATGTAATCAGCTGCCCGGATAATCTCCTCATCGTGCTCTACCACCACCACCGTATTACCCAATTGCTGTAGCTGGCGTAATACCTTGATCAGTTTATCGGTATCCCGGCTGTGCAACCCGATACTGGGTTCATCCAATATATACAGACTTCCCACCAGACTGCTTCCCAGGGAAGTAGCCAGGTTAATACGCTGACTCTCTCCTCCCGAAAGAGTATTACTGACACGATTCAGGTTAAGATATCCCAACCCGACATCGCACATAAACCGGATCCGGTTCTTAATCTCTATCAGGATACGTTTGGCTACTGCCTCATCGTGTTCGTTCAACTCCAGGTTATCAAAAAAGAGTTTCAACTCCGTAATAGGAAGGTTCACCAATTCACTGATCCCTTTTCCTCCTACTTTAATATAACCGGCCTCCGGCTTAAGACGAGTTCCCTGACACTGGTGACAGATAGTCTTTCCCCGGTAACGGGCCAGCATCACCCGATACTGTATTTTATACTGGTTCTCCTGTAACATACGGAAAAAGTCGTCCAGACCATCGAAATACCTGTTCCCTGTCCAGAGTAATTTCCGTTGTTCATCCGTCAATTCATAATAAGGAGTAAAGATAGGGAAATCAAATTTTGAAGCGTTCCGCACCAACTGTTCCTTCCACTGCCCCATCTTCTCACCCCTCCAGCAAACAATAGCCCCGTCATATACGGACAGAGAGCAGTCCGGTACCACTAGATGCTCATCAATACCAATGACCTTACCAAAACCTTCGCAGGCAGGACAGGCACCGATAGGCGAATTAAAAGAGAAGGTCTGGTCGGTAGGCTCTTCAAAGGTGATTCCATCGGCCTCAAATTTGGTACTGTAGTGCTCCAGTTTTGTCTCTCCGGAAGAAAGATAGAAACGGATCAGACAATTATTGTCTCCTTCATACATGGCTGTTTCCGCCGAATCAGTAAGACGGCTGATGGTACTTTTATCAGAAGCCACCGTCATACGGTCAACCAGCAGATAAACCACATCCCCCTCCTTATAGTGATATTCATCGATACGAACCATCTCACCATTGACCTCAAGACGGATAAAACCCTGCTTCAGGTCAATTTCAAGCTGTTGTTCCATGGTACGCCCCTCTCTCAACAGGATGGGAGTAAGTACCGTAAAACGTATACCTTCGGGATAGGCCAATACGCCTTCGATAATATTCTCCATACTATGCTTCTTCACCTCTTTACCACTTACCGGTGAATAGGTTTTCCCAATGCGGGCATACAACAAACGAAGGTATTCATAAATTTCAGTAGAAGTACCTACCGTAGAACGCGGATTACGGCTGCTGACTTTTTGCTCAATCGCAATTGCCGGAGGAATCCCCTTAATAAAATCACATTCGGGTTTACTCATCCTTCCCAGGAACTGCCGGGCATAACTACTCAGACTCTCTACATAGCGTCGTTGTCCTTCCGCATACAGCGTATCAAAAGCAAGCGATGATTTACCCGAACCCGACAAACCCGTAATTACCACCAGCTTGTTACGGGGTATCTCTACGTCTATATTTTTCAGATTATTTACACGCGCTCCTTTTATTTGTATATTGCTCATCTATATTCCTCCCATACCTGCAAAGTGCCTTTTCTCTCAGTGACTCTACTCTCTCTGTTATTATAAATTTATAATCGGCAGGTTTTCAT
>JAJPZL010000373.1 GCA_021204375.1 Bacteroides sp. | reverse complement strand
ATACCCCACTTTAAAGTAGGTGATATTCGGAGTTAACATTAATTTCTAATTCATTAAAACATAGAACAATGAAAAAGATAAATATATTTACAAGAAAATATTATATGCATGCCTGTTCATTAGTTTTATTATAAGCAGTTGTGTAAAAAATGATCTCCTTGACAGAGATGACCCGGCAGGACTTGACGAAGCGAAAGCCTGGACAACTGATTATTTAACTAAACTGGGCATGAACGGTGTTTATGCAGCTTTACGTTTAGGAGGACAAACCATTACTTCTACTCCTTTCGGAATGGAATTATATCAGTTTGATAAGTTTGTAACCAACCAGGACCGTAATACGCACGCCTTCCTGACAGGAACTGTTAATTCATCTATTGCACTTACCTCTTATAAATGACAGTATATGTATGAAGGTATAGGACGTGCCAACGATGCTATTTATTATATTCCTATAAAAAGTGAATCACCCGAAACAGATAAAGCCCGTTATATAGCTGAAGCGAAATTTCTCCGGGCTTACTTTTATCTTCGTCTGAATCAGGTTTTCAAAGGTGTACCTATTTATAAAGACCCTATCACCGTACAAAATGCATTAATTGCCAGAAGTACAGAAGAAGAAGTCTGGAATTTTATTCTGGAAGATCTGACTGATTGTATTAAAGAGGCCAATCTTCCTGATAAATATGAAAAAGGGCATAAAGAGTATGGCCGTGTAACCAAAGGTGCCGCTTACGCACTAAGAGGAAAGGTATATATATCTTAAAAAATGGTCCGACGCCATCAAAGATTTTGAAGAAGTGGAAAAATACGGTTACGGACTATTTTAGGGTGATTACAAACAACTCTTTAAAGAGGTGAACGAGCAGTGTGAAGAGATGATATTCTCTATACAACATATTGCCTCTCCGGGCTACAGCTCTACTATTCAACTCTTTTGCGGAACACGCTCGGTATTTGGACAGGGTTGGAATCACTATATGGTGGCTCCCCATACGGTGAATAAATATGAAAACCTGGATGGTAGCAAATTTAACTGGGATGATATTATTCCGGGATATAATGCCATGATACCGGAAGCCATGGAAGTTTTCTTCTTACGGGATATTATTGGATTGGAAGATAAATTACAAGAGTGGGGATTCAGTGACGATCCGACAGTTTTAGAAATAGAAGTACGTTCCATATCTAAAATGGTAAAATATAGATTAGAGACTATTGCAAAAGATGAAAAAATTGCGGAGGCTGTAGAATTATATTTACCCGAAGGGAACGAATCCCGTATTAAAAAAGCTTACGAGAACAGAGATCCCCGTCTGCAGGCCAATGTAATTACACCCTATTCTACTTTTTATAATGCATTAGGAAATAGTGATAACATTGTTACTATGCGCTAGCCTTACAGAAGTGAGAACAAAGGTATCCAAGATCTTAGAAGTGACCTGGCAACCCAATGTTTATATTTCCACTATAAGTTTGTAGCTGAAGGTATAAATGAAACTCCTAACAGAATGTATGGTCCAATAGATCATCCTATTATCCGGTTTGCTGATGTACTACTTATGAAAGCTAAGGCCTTGAATGAATCCGGAAAAACAGAAGATGCTATTGTTGAAGTAAACAAAGTACGCAAACGTGCCGGAGTCGCCTTATTAAACTCCTCTCCGCAAACTATAGTAAACGGCCAAGAAGATCTCCGTGAAAGGATCAGGAACGAGCGCAGGATTGAATTTATAAACGAAGGGATCAGTTACTTTGATGAACTTCGCTGGAGAACCTTAAAAGAAACTGTTTATGCCGGCGATAACGGAGGTGCTAAACAGGTATGGGGTGCCATCACTATTAAGTATATATGGCCTACCGATGATAGAAAAGGATATATATGGCCGATTCCCCAAACAGAAATGGATAGAAATCCGAATCTGGTACAAAATGAGGCCTGGAATTAAATAAAACAATATCGGATAAATAAGAAAGAAGGCTGTCTCAATCTGCTTTGAGATAGCCTTCTTTCTTTTAATCTTCTCCCCTCTTCTTTTTGATACTCTGCGGAGAGACTCCAAAAAATGATTTAAAACATTTACTGAAATAGCTGGCCGAAGAAAAACCAATTTTATAAGAGACTTCACTAACCGTTAAATCTGAATTGTTAGTTAACAGATTCATCGCCTCATCTAATTTTACTTTTAAGGTAAACTCATTCGGAGTTAATCCGGTAACCTCCTTTAAACGGACATAGAGTTTACTACGTCCCATTCCCAATTCCGAAGTAAGCAGATTCATATCAAAATCCGGATTATCAAAATTATTCTGAATTATCTGGATAGTTTTTTCAATGAGTTGTTTATCCTGTTCATTGACAACTCCGGAAACGATAAGATTTTTCTCCTTTTTACTAAATCGTTCCATTAATTGCTTCCGGCTTCTTACCAGATTATTATACCGGGAAACCAGTAGTTTTATATTGAAGGGTTTGGTAATATAATCATCTGCTCTATACATGTATCCTTCAAGGGTATATTCCACCGAAGTCTGAGCTGTTAATAAAATAACCGGTATATGAGAGAGATCCACACTGTTCTTTATTTTGAAACACATTTCTTTACCCGACATTTCAGGCATCATTACATCGCTTACTATAATATTAGGTTGTATCTGATAAGCCATTTCCAATCCCTCTTTTCCATTGGAAGCCGTATATACATGATAAATGGGAAGAAAAACCTCTTCGAGCATCTGTAACATTTCCCGACTATCTTCTACAATAAGGATAGTAAGCTTATTTTCGGTTTCTACCGCCTTTTCTGCCTCTTCATTTTCTGCTTCTGAAACGTCTGTGGGTAAGAATTCAGATACGGGAATATCCTGCAGAGAAAAGTGAATTTCTTCTTTTATAATAGGTTGGACCTCTTCTTTATTCAAATAATTTTCTCCTAAAAGAAGAGTAATGGTGAACTCTGTTCCCCGGCTCAGATCGGAATTTACCTCAATAGTACTCTTATGTAATTCTATAATTCCTTTTGTGACAGCCAGGCCAATACCGGTACCGGTAGTGAATTAGGAATTAAGGGTGTCGGCCCGGTAAAAACGATCAAATATCTTTTTGATCTGGTCTTTGTGAATCCCCGGTCCATCATCTTTAAAAATAATCTCTACTGCCTGCATATTTTTCTTTACAATAACGGTAATGGTCCCTCCGTCCACGGTATATTTAAAGGTATTATAAAGAAGATTAAAAAATACTTTTCTCAATTGCATAGGATCAAACCAAAGCTCTATTTTATT
>JAJPZL010000406.1 GCA_021204375.1 Bacteroides sp. | reverse complement strand
GTTATTAACATGCTTAAAAAGGCATAAACTGAAATATTGACTTATGGGAATATATTCCATAAGTCAATATTTCAGTTTATGCCTTTTTAAGCATGTTAATAACAGCGATCAGATACCCCAATGCAATAAATGCTCCCGGAGCCAGTACAAACAACAGCATACCATACTCCTCCGGAATAACACCCAGGTCAAAGATTTTACCGGTTCCCAGGAATTCACGGACACCGCCCAGCAGTGTCAGCGCCAAAGTAAACCCAAGTCCCATACTCACTCCATCCAGTACAGAGATAAACGGATCTTGTTTGGCCGCAAACGCTTCGGCCCGTCCCAGTACAATACAGTTTACCACGATCAGCGGAATAAAAATTCCCAGACTGGTATAAAGTCCCGGTACATACGCCTGCATCACCATCTGTAACAGTGTCACAAAAGAGGCAATGACCACAATAAAGGCCGGAATACGTACTTTATCCGGTATTCCTTTTTTAATCATGGAGATCACCAGGTTTGAACAGATCAATACAAACATGGTAGCCAGTCCCATCCCCATCCCGTTAATAGCAGAAGAGGTAGTTCCCAGGGTCGGACACATTCCCAGCAGGAGAACAAATACAGGATTTTCTCTGAGAATCCCATTCATCAATACTTTCATATTATTCATTGCAATACTCCTTTCTTTTTATTATTCAACATGTTGTGTCGCTCCCGAAGCAGCATTCACCTCATCATTTCCCGAATAGGCAGCATAGGCAGCATTCACCGCATTGAGGAAGGCACGGGTCGTAATGGTCGAAGCCGTAATCGCATCGATCTGTCCTCCGTCCTTATCTACTTTCAGCGGTTCCTTACCAGGATTCATACCGATAATACTTCCTTTTGCTCCTTTTTTAAACCAATCCGAAGCCTTAGAGCCCAATCCCGGAGTCTCCACATGCGATAATAAAGAATAGTCATAAATATTTCCTTCGGCATCAAAACCAACCAGGACCTTTAATTCACCGCCAAAACCCATGGTAACCGATTCTACAGCAGCACCCACAAATTCACCCCCTTTACTGGCAGGATATATTTTATAGATTGCACCACCGCTCTCGTATTCATTCATCTCCACAGTAGGATCATTATCAAATTCAGGTACCACCACACCAATAGCATCACTCAATGTTTTAGCATCAGCTTCTGCGATCGGTCCTTTGGTCAACTCATTCACATACGCCAGCAAACCAACCGTAATAACCGTTACACCGGTTAGTACCAGCAACATATTTGTTAAAGAAGATTCCAGCTTTTTCATCTCTTTTTCGCTACCTCCCCAAAGCGTTTTGGTTTACAATAATTATTGATAAGCGGAGTAAATGCATTCATGATCAGGATGGCAAATGACATACCCTCCGGATAAGCACCGAAAAGACGGATCACCACAGTTAGCAAACCGATGCTCACCCCATAGATCAACATCCCTTTATGTGTCATAGGAGACGTTACATAATCAGTAGCCATAAAAACAGCCCCCAACATCAAACCTCCCGTAAAGAGATGTATCAGCGGAGAAGCATAGACCTGCGGATTCACCAGGTACATAATACCCGAAAAAACAAATACGGTTCCCAGGATAGAGACAGGAATATGCCAGATAATGATCCTCTTCCAGAGCATATAAACCAGTCCTATCAGAATAGCAACCGCACTGATCTCTCCCAGGGACCCGGGATTGTTCCCGATAAAAAGTGAAAGAGCGTCAGGCAGATCGCTCAGTGAAACACCCGGAGCACCGTTGATTACCCCTTTCATGACCGCCAGCGGAGTAGCTGTAGTCTGTACATCCACATACGAAGCCAGCTGACCTACCTGCGGCCAGGTAGTCATCTGTACCGGAAAGGAGAGCAACAGGAATACACGTCCTACCAGTGCGGGGTTAAAAGGATTATTTCCAATACCCCCGAAAGACATTTTGCCTACCCCAATAGCCACTAATGCACCAATAATGATGATCCAGACAGGCAGATTAGAGGGTAGATTGAACGCCAGCAGGAGACCGGTAATCACAGCCGAACCATCCAGAATAGTCAGCCTCTCACTTTTCATGATGAATTTCTGAATAGCCCATTCAAAACCTACACATGCAACTACAGAAGTTACTGTAACGACAAACGCCCCCAATCCGAAAAACCAGAGTGCTACTAGCAGAGCAGGTACCAGTGCGATTAGCACCCCATACATATTCTTCTGTACACTGTCTCCACTGTGAACATGAGGCGATAGCGATACTATCAATTTATTTTCCATATAACATTTATTTTTTAGCTTGACGTGCACGGATCATTGCTCCAACCTTCCATTTACCCAGGCGGCAGAAGTCCAGTAACGGACGGTAAGCCGGACAGGTGAACTGGCAGGAACCACACTCGATACAATCCATGATCCTTTCTTTTTCCATTCTCTCCCACTCGCTGTTCTCCGAAAGTGCCCCCAGCAGGTAAGGCTCCAGTCCCATCGGACAAATAGCCACACACTTACCACAACGAATACAATTTTGTGTTTCTCCCCGTTTTGCCTCTTTATGGTTCATAATAAGAATCCCCGAACTACCTTTGGCAGTAGGTACAGCCGTACTGACCAATGCTTTTCCCATCATGGGGCCACCCCCTATGATCTTTCCGGTATCCGCAGGCAAGCCACCTGCCGCATCGATCAGCTGGCTCATCGGCGTTCCGATACGTGCCATAAAGTTAGAAGGCTTAGCCACCGATTTTCCGGTCACAGTAATGACACGCTCAAACAACGGCTTATTTTTCTGTACAGCTTCATATACCGCGTAAGCCGTACCCACATTCTGTACCACTGCGCCCGTAGCAATGGGCAATGCCCCGCTCGGAACCTGGCGGTTGATCACCGCATCGATCAACTGCTTCTCCCCTCCCTGGGGATACTGCACTTTCAAAGGCACGACCTCAATTCCCGCATACTGAGAAGCCACACTGGTCATCAATTCGATAGCATCCGGTTTATTGTTCTCAATCCCGATAAAAGCCTTGTCCACCTTTACCGCCTTCATCAGAAGAGTCACTCCTACCATAATCTCCTCCGCATGTTCCAGCATCAACTGATGGTCGGCAGTCAGGTAAGGCTCACACTCCACCGCATTAATAATTACGCAATCCGCTTTCGAGCCCGGAGGAGGAGACAATTTTACCTGAGTCGGGAAACAAGCCCCGCCCAGTCCTACAATACCTGCATACGCAATCTTTTTTATAATCTCTTCCGGCGAAAGATCACACTCCTTCACCAGTTC
>JAJPZL010000224.1 GCA_021204375.1 Bacteroides sp. | reverse complement strand
GTCTGTTTGAGTCGAAACTCAGTCATACGATCCAAAGGCTATTTGTTGGCTCAGACAAGTGGTAACAGGAGTTCTTTTTCTGCTATACAGGGTGGGAGATATGGGAGATGGTGGGAAATACATTTTCTGTATCTCCCACTCTGTATCTTATTGATCATCCGGTCTTTAATTATACCAGACGGGAGAATTGGAGATTTTTTCATTTTAAACTCTTATGAAGGAGTAGATACAAACGACGATCTTCTTTTTCGATCTCTTTCCCATACAGGTTAAGAACCGTTTTTCATATATTAAGAAGAATAGAGGGTGCTACTTTAAAAACATCAATCCGGCAGATCCTCCTGAGACAATCTCTCCCTTACATAGTTAAGGATCTCCTGTTTTTAAAGACATTCCAGATACCGTCTTTTTCAACGCCTTGTAGTATATGAACGAAAGTACGCAGAGGCTGGTCGGTTTCCAGTACATTCCTGAGTTGTGCAGCCAACGGAGTATCATCTTCCATTTCATTGACATACTTTTCCATGATAAGCCGCATATCTTCCCGCTGCAACGGATCGATCCGGATATAACTATCCCATTTCAGGTAATCCAGGTCAAAATCATCAATTCTGTCTTCGTTCTGCTCGGCGATCTCTACCGGGTCAAAATATCCTTCACAGGCAACCTGCTCTATCTCCTGGGTCTCAGGGTTGAAAAACAGATAAACCCTTCATTGATAGCATCTGCAATCTGCATAACTATGCTCGAATAATCTCTACGGTCGGAGGGCTGGATCTCCTGTAACGGCAATCCGGCATTCAGTTCTTCCAGTACATTAAACACCCTGGCCAGTTTACCCTGATCATTCCGGATACGGGAGAGCATCTCCACTATTTCCTGATACAGATCTTTTGTATTCATATCTATTTATTGTTTTTACCGACGACTTTATTGTCTGAGCAACCTATTAACAAAGAGTCTCAGGGGTTTGTTTCCCTTAACGAACAACCGGAATAGTAAAAAAGATATCAGAAATAAAATCCCAGGTTGAGATAAAAACCAACCTTTTCCGTCCGGTTTAAATAGTTAAGGATCACCTCCAAAGGCCCGAAAAGAGAATTATATCCGTAGCCTATACTACCTCCTGCCAGGGTAGAACCGGAAAATAGTTCGAAAAAGTTATCCTCGTGAAGCCCGAAGTTCCCGGCCAGGGTGACATAGTGATTCTTTTTAATACACTGCCTCATTTTAAGCTGGGCCACCAGTACCGAATTACGAACAAACTCCACATAATTGATACCGGCAAAAGGCATTTGTTGCGGTACATACCGACCGTATCCATACCCTCCCAAAGCGTTCTGGTAAGAGTAAGGAATGTTACCGCCGATAAGTGCCCGGCCATATACGGAAGGGATCAGTACAAATCGATCGGATAAGGGAAAAACATTGGTCCAGTTTCCGTACACTTCGGCAAAAGGTGCTCCTCCTTTATAGGTAACAAAGTTATCGGTAAAAAGCGATGCTCCTACGGTAAAGGCCCCTCCACGGGTAGGAAAGTTCCTTTTATCGTACGTATCGTGATACCAGTTGACAAAATAACTAATGTATGCATGAGGTTGCACATTCAGGGTATCTCCATTCCCGTTCCGGACCACATTATCGTAGTTATAATGTTCAAAATGAAGGCCTGCCGACCATTTTCCGGTCTGCCGGATAAGTTCGGTAAAACCCAGTTCTATAAAATGATATTTAGAAGTATTATTATAAATACGGGCTCCGTGATTATATACATTAAAGGCGTTGTACTGGAGCATATAGGATAAGTTGAGGAACTTCATAAACCAGGGCTCCATAGAGTAATCCAGGCGACCGTAACTCCGCTTACCCAGGCGTCCGGTCACAGAGAGGTGGGAAGGGATCTTACTATCAAACTGCAAACGGGTGTTGAACAAGGCGACAGCGATCTCTTCCGAATCAAAACGGAGTTCGAAATTGATGGAATTCTCTTTTTTCTTATCCAGATTGAAGTGAAGATCATACCCGTCGGTTGTTTTGAGGAGTTCATAGTTAACACCGGAATAGTTCTCGGAACCGGTCAATATGGAGAGTCCATAGTGAATATCGTTCAAAGAGAGTTCACTATCCTGTTTAAATTTACACTTCCGTAAGATCCATTTCTGATCGTTCTCCTCCAGTCCGGTAAAGGTGATGCTTCTGATAGCCATCTTCTTGTCGGGTGGAAGAAATTGATAAGGGCCATGTACAGGTTTATAATTATCAGGAAGTCCCAGGCTCTTTTTTAAAGAGAAGAGTTGGTCTTCACTTTCCCGGGCGGCTGCTTCTCCCATTATTATAAGCGTATCAATAGCAGAGGCGGTAAAACTGGAGGAAGAGTATCCTTCTATATTTACATTGATATGAATATCCGTATCTTCTACGTTCTTCTCATACTGATCCCGGGATATAAAGTCAACGATCTGCCAGATAATATCAGCAGCCCCTGTAAGCTTCTCCGCATCTTTGGTGTCCTGCTTCAGGTCGATCCCGATCGCTACATCTGCCCCCATCTGCCGGGCCACATCCACAGGATAATTATCCAGGAGCCCTCCATCGATTAACACCTTGTCTCCCAGTCGTACCGGTGTAAACACAGCCGGTATAGCCATACTGGAACGCATAGCGGTAGCCAGCACTCCGTTATGAAAAACTACCTCTTTCCCACTCACCACATCTACCGCCACACAGGCAAAAGGAACAGGTAACCGGTTAAAATCAATGGAGTCGTGATAGCCAATGGTAAGATCCGAAAAAAAGATTGGTCAGGTTCTGTGTACTGATCACTCCTCCTTCCAGGGCATCCTTGGGTTTACGGCTGAAGGGAATAGAGATAAGATACTTCTCACTCCGCTCTTTTTTCGCAAAACTCTGCTCGGCACGTACCACTTTATTACTGAACAAAAAGAGCCAGTCCTGCTGCCTGACCATACTATCAAGCTGGTGGGAAGTATATCCGATGGAATAGAGTCCTCCTACAATAGCTCCCATACTGGTACCAACCACCATATCGATGGGTACTCCTGCCTCTTCCAGCACTTTTAACGCTCCTACGTGGGCGACACCTTTGGCCCCTCCTCCACAAAGAACAACAGCAACTTTTTTGCGCTGGGCAGAAACAGTAAAAAGCAACATACATGCCAGCAGTAACAGAACCGTTCTTTTTATACCTGATAACACTTGGATCAATGTAAAGAGTAACCGTAAGAAATATAAATTTGTTTAATGGAAAGGAGATTTTAGAGGAAAAAGTAGTATATTAG